>CAMCYD010000193.1 GCA_945883785.1 Helicobacter pylori PMSS1 | reverse complement strand
CCTTTTTTCTCTTTTTGAAAGCCTATCCCATTATCTGATACGACAACAGTTAAAAAGTCTTCATTTTCTTTTATATCAACACTAATTTTTGGTGTTGATATACCAGCAAAAGCATATTTGATTGAATTGCTGATAAATTCATTGATGATGATTCCAAGGATTATGGATTGTTGAGCATCGAGATATATAAGAGAGGAATGAACCTCTTTTTCTATTTCTAAAATAGAGCTCAAAAGGAGATTTTCCATCAAATCAGCGATGTAGTGTTTTATCTCCAATGTGTTGTGTGTCGTATTATGGCGAAGTTTGTCATGTGCCAAAGCTATCGCTGAAATAGTATTGTTGATATCTTCTAATGCACGAGAAGTATCTTCTTTTGAGGAGTGCAAAGAGACAATACTTGAGATAATTTGGAGGTTGTTTTTGACCCTGTGATCTAGCTCTTGAAACAATACCTCTTTCTCTTTTTCCATCCCTTTTCTCTGGGTAATCTCTCTGCTAATCCCGTGATAGCCGATAATTATTCCATTCACATCTCGCTCTAGTTTATAAAGAACTTCCCACCATATCAGACTCCCGTCTTTACATCGATATTGCACTTCAAAAGGGGTAGGAACGAGATCAATTCCTTTAGCTTCAGCCTCTCTTCTCTCTTGCATTTTTTTAGTCACAAGAGTTATCCCCTCATCCGTAAACATCTCAAAAGTGTGATGACCAATCACCTCATCGGCTCTGAAGCCTCGCAACCGCTCATCTGATGGGCTGATGTAGGTGACAAAAAGATTTTGATCTGCTTTCCAAATGACATCTATCATATCCTCAGTAAGTTCACGGTAAAGGGTTTTACTCGCCTGAAGATTCTTTTCTACACTTTTCCGATAGTTAATCTCTCGTCGTAATCTATAAACCCAATAGCCTGCAACAAGGAGTATCAGTGCAATAGCTACACCATATTTTATGAGTGTTTCAGTTTTTATCCCTTGTTCAATCTCTAGCCAACGGTTGAACATAGCATCAGATTCCTCTTTTGGAATAGTTGCCATCGTTTTATTTAAAATGTTCGCCAACGGTTCATTCCCTTTTGTGAGACCAAAACTCTGATGGCTTATATACTCTGTTTGACCTGAAAAACGGAGAGTGTCAAAATTGTTTGATTTGATTGTGAAGTCTGCAATATTAGCATCCCCGACATAAGCATCTGCTATGCCTTTCACTACCATTTTAAGTGCCTCTTTGGTGCTGGGTGCGGTAATAAGTATAATTTTAGGATAGTTATTTTTCATAAACTCTTCCATAAAATACCCTTTTTCGACCGATACCCGTTTGTTGGAGAGTTGTTTCAAGCTTCCAATAAAACTTCCTTTTCCATTATCAATAATGATGGTCGGTGTGTCTCTATAGGGTTCACTAAAAGTGAGATACAGGGATCGTTCAGGTGTTTTTACGATGCTAGTTAGCATATCTATCTCACCATTTTTTGCCATATTAAGCATTTCAGTCCACGGTTTGTTTTTTATTATTTCAAAACGCAAACCAAGCTTTTTTTCAAGCCTGTGCATATAATCAACCACCATCCCAACATGGTTCCCATCTTTGTCAATCCACTCGTAAGGAGCATAGTCTGGGTCTATTCCAACTTTTATAGTATTGTGTTTTAAAAGCCATTCTTTTTCAATTGAAGTAAGTTGTAATTGTGCTGATTTTTCATTGTGTAAAATTTGTCCAAAGAGGTGTATGGAAAAAATGCTCAAAAGAAGAAGTAAAAATAGACTCAATCGAATTGGGAATTTTTTATTGGATATATTGTTCATATTTTCTCACTTTTTGAATGTATAATTTTTGGAACCCATAACTTGTTGTGGGCTATCGTGATGCTCAAAGCCCCAAACAAGTTCGCAGTTCCAAGATAATCTTTGGTTTGTTACGAGATAGCAATAGCAATATATTTTTCTAACATAAAATCTCTTTTGAGTTCCCTTTTAAATCATTCTCTGCGTTCAATTCTCTTTTATCTGTATTTGAAACAATAAGTTTTAAAATAATATCGATATCAACTACTGCATCATGTGTTCTAGAAGCTATTTTGTGAATGATTGTAATAGCTTGAATGATTGAGTTTATTTCATCTTCTATTTCACTTATGACAGCTATTCTCTCTCGCACCAAAGCTTTTTCAGAAATTGCAACATTGATTACAGTTTCTGCAAGATGAGCCATTTTAATAATTTTTTGTGTGTTGTTAAAGATGTTATTTGCAACTTCCTCTACTACGATTACAATTGATTTATTCTTGAAGGCTGCCAGTTCTTCATTTGAATTTTGTTTCAAGATATCACTATTTTCAAAAAGAACTTCATTTTGATTATCCAATGTTAGTTCATTTTGCTGATTATTGGTAATCATTTGAATGATTGTTTCTTGAAGGAAATTGACCTCTTTTCCTAAAGATTTGAAATATCCAGATAGAGAAGTTAAATCAATTGTGTCAACATAATTTTGGTTGGAATACTTATTTAAGATGTTAAGTGTTTGTGCTGAATTATTTTTTAAATTATTAACAAAATAATTACTAGCTGTTACAATACGGTTCAATTTTAAATTTGAAGTATTAATATTTTCTATTTTTTCATTGGGATACAATTCTACATTATTTAATAACCCTAAAATATATCCATTTTCTTTTGTATTTAAAGACATCGTCAACCCTTTTATATATTCACTATCTAGAGCCACTTACAAATTCAAACAAATGATTATAAACAATTTCAATCATCATCTTTTCACTTTTAAAATAACCATTTGCGAAGGAGCAAAAAGTGATTTTTAAAGTGAAAATCTAATAATTGCTACTATTCATACTCAAAATCTTTGAATTTGCAAGTGGCTCTCTAATGTAGTAACTTTAACAAGTTGTTGTTTGAAAAGTGTTTGATGAAACTTAAATTATGCTTATTTTAGAGGTATTTTTATTTCTAATGATGTTCCGTTGTTATGAAAAAATTGAACATCTGTTTTGAATTTGCTTTTTGCGAGTGTTTTGATGATTTCCATTCCAAGACCAGAG
>CAMCYD010000192.1 GCA_945883785.1 Helicobacter pylori PMSS1 | reverse complement strand
CTTTTTAGTGGACTGAATAATATTGATGATATTACACTTGATAGAAAATATGCAACTATTTGCGGATACACCCAAAATGATGTAGAAACAGTATTTGCCAAACACTTAGAGGGGCAAGATTTTGCCAAAATAAAACACTGGTACAATGGCTATAAATGGCTAGGGGAAGGGGTTTATAATCCTTTTGATATTTTATTGTTTATCTCAAAAGGGTTTAGTTATCAAAACTATTGGTTCAGTACAGCAACCCCAACTTTTCTCTTAAAACTAATCGAAAAAAATGATTACTTCCTGCCAGATTTAGAAAATATCATAAAAGATGAAAAGATGCTTGATAGCTTCGATGTTGACTATATTGAGCTTGAAACTTTGATGTGGCAAACTGGGTATTTGACCATTATAGATTCACAAGAAACACCGATGGGGATGGAGTATGAATTATCTATCCCAAATCAAGAGGTAAGAGTTTCACTCCTTGGAAGTGTTGCTGACTTTATGTCTAAAATCCAAAATTCCACTAGAGATAAAAATGGAATCTACAAAGCACTTTTAGCTTGTGATTTTATAGCTTTAGAAATGTCTATAAAATCCCTCTTTGCCTCAATCCCATATTATCTTTATATAAACAATCCGATGTTTGAACGAGAAGGATATTATGTGAGTGTGTTTTATGGCTATATCAAATCAATGGGACTAGCAGTAGATGTTGAAAAAACGACAAACAAAGGTCGAATTGATATGGTTGTTTTTTATCCTAATGCTATTTTTGTGATGGAGTTTAAAGTTGATGGGACAAATGCTTTGGCTCAAATCAAAGAGACGGGTTATCACGAACAATTTCTAAGTGATGGGCGAGATATTTACCTTGTTGGCTTGGAGTTTGATACGAAAGAGAAGAATATCGGGAAATTGGAGTGGGAGAAAGGGAACTAGAAAATCACTTGAATTTAAAACTCCGACGATAATATTAATTGAGAATGGGGAATTCTCAATTATCAATTATTTTTTTCATTGTTGTCTCCTTTTTTTGTTTTTTGTGTCATTGCGAGGCACGAAGCATGTAATCCCGCAGGAACGAGGACCATCCAAGAGTTGCTTTGCTGAAGTTTTAATTCTTCAAAGTCTGCTTTATGGATTGCTTCAAACCTCATATTCCTCTTTTAACTCTTCTTATGTTAAAATCCTAAAATAAATCAAAACAAAAGGAAAAACAAATGAACTTCTTGGATATAAAAACAGATTATGCTTTCAAAAAAGTATTTGGAAGTATTGAAAGCAAGGAGATATTGATAAGTTTTTTAAATGCACTTATTTATTTTGATAGAAAACATAAAATAAAAGATCTAACAATAGTTGATCCTTATAATATCCCTATGATAAAAGGGATGAAAGATACTTTTGTGGATGTTAAAGCAGTTCTTGATGACAGTACGAAAGTTATTATTGAGATGCAGGTATTAAGCCATAAAGGTTTTGAAAAAAGAGTTCTTTACAATGCAGCTAAAAATTATTCTATTCAGCTCAATAGATCTGATGATTATCTTCTTTTAAATCCTGTCATTGCTTTGAGTATTGTTGATTTTGTAATGTTTGAAGATCATCAAAAAGTGATAAGTAACTTTAAACTTATTGAAAAAGAGGAGTTTATAAATTATAACGATGATATAGAGCTTATCTTTGTGGAACTCCCAAAATTTAAAAAAGAGCTAGATGAACTTCAAGATATAAAAGATCAATGGATATATTTTGTGAAAAATGCAGGAAGTTTGGAATATATCCCAAATAACATAGATGATGAGATAAAAAAAGCCCTAGACAATATCAACGAAGCAGGGATGACACAAGATGAACTCGAAGCACAACATAAAAGAAAAGAGTTTCTCTCTATCCAAAGATTAGCTATATTAAAAGCTGATGAAGATGGCTTTGAAAAAGGACTAGAGCAAGGGTTAGAAAAAGGACTAGAAAAAGGAAAAGAAGATGAGAGAAAAAGGCTCATTTTAAATGCCTACAAAAATGGCATTCCTACTTATTTAATAGGAACTTTTGTCGGCATGGATGATGAAGAAGTGATTGAGTTTCTTAAAAAAAATCAAGATGAACTTATGAGATAATTATTCTTATCTCAATTCTCCATTATCAATTATCAATCATCAAACTACTATCCGCCACGAACAACGAAGCTAATAATTCTTTTCATTATTGTAAATTTTGTTTTCCCCGATTTAATCAAAAAATAAGAGTGATAAATGAAGCTGAGAATGAAGAGTTTAGGATTTATGATTTATAATTATAAATTCTCAAATTTTTAATAAGGTACAAAAAATGAAACTAAAAAAACTACCAATTGGGATATCAACACTCAAAGATATTCTAAATGAAGATTATATTTATGTTGATAAAACAAAAATTGCACTTGATTTAATAGAAAATGGGAGATACTATTTTCTTTCCCGTCCTAGAAGATTTGGAAAGTCTTTGTTTCTTGATACTTTACGAACTATTTTCAATGGAGATAAAGAGGTTTTTAAAGGACTTTATATTTATGATAAGTGGGATTTTAAGAAATATCCAATCATTTATATCTCATTTGCAGCAGGGGATGTTAAATCCAAAGAAGAGGTTTTGGATAAATGGGATGAAATCTTAGAGTTAAATGAAGAAGCTTTGGGGATAAGCTGTCATAGTAAAATTTATGATAGACGATGCTTTTCAAAACTTATCAAAGAAGCATACGAAAAATACAACCAAAAAGTAGTTATCCTTATCGATGAATATGACAAACCAATCCTTGATAATATTGAAAATACAGAAGTAGCACGAGAAGCACGAGAAATACTCAAAAATTTCTACAGTGTTATCAAGGGTGCGGATGAATATCTAAAATTTGTCTTTATCACAGGAGTGAGTAAATTTAGCAAAGTGAGTCTTTTTAGTGGACTGAATAATATTGATGATATTACACTTGATAGAAAATATGCAACTATTTGCGGATACACCCAAAATGATGTAGAAACAGTATTTGCCAAACACTTAGAGGGGCAAGATTTTGCCAAAATAAAACACTGGTACAATGG
>CAMCYD010000191.1 GCA_945883785.1 Helicobacter pylori PMSS1 | reverse complement strand
TAGGTATTAATTTGAACTCAATTTTTATTAATATTTTCATGATTTATTATTAGATTTTTAAAATAAAATTTGGTTGATAGTAAGATATTTTTGAGAAAATTTGAAACAATTTAGGATATTTGTAGTTTTTTGATTATCGTAACATCAGTTAATTATAGATATGTAAATGACATAAAATGCTGTTTGAAATGATTCAGTTCTAATTTGATATTTTGAAAGATACAATTTATTCTCAGAAAGTGACATACTATTTTTTCAATAATTATCCTTAGTCAAATTAAATAATAGTACTTATTTTACATACTATTAAGTATCTCTTATGTGGTTTTAAAATACAATACTAAAAAGAGGTGCGTTATGAAAAATCCGTTTGTATTTTCACACATTGTAACAGATGATTATTTTTGCAATAGAAATGAACTAGAAATACTAAAAAACTATATGCTAAATTGTACCAATGTTGTACTATTTTCTAAAAGAAGGTACGGGAAAAGTTCTCTTATCAAAGAAATATTTAAAAACCATATCAATAAAGATGAGTATCTCACAATCTACTTTGATATTTTTGACATTAGTAGCTCCAATGATTTTGCATATAGTTTTTATAAAGCAGTAGCAAAAAGTTTTAAAAATGATATGCAAACTATTTTGCAAACTCTTAAAAATATATTTTCAAGAGCAACTTTTAGTGCAACGGTAACTTCTGATGGTGGAATAGAATTCAAACCCTCTTTAGCTCATCAAAGTTTTGAAGATATGATGGAAGATATTTTTTTAAATCTTTCAAAGTATCTTGAAAAAAATAATATAAAAGCGATTATTGCTATAGATGAGTTTCAACAAATAGCCAACATAAAAGAAAAAAATATTGAAGCAGTTTTAAGAACCTATATTCAAAATATTGACAATATTAGTTTTGTCTTTAGTGGCTCAAAAAAACATCTCTTAACTCAAATGTTTACAAACTATGCAAGACCTTTTTATGCGCAAGCAATTCCATTTGAACTCAAAGCAATTGAGATTGGTAAATTCTATAATTTTGTACAAGAGAAATTTGAAAAGACAGGCAAATCTATTTCAAATGAAGCTTTTGAAGTTTTGTATGAGATGGTTGATGGTGAATCGTGGCTTATCCAGAATCTTTGTTATCATCTTTGGCAAAACTATACAAATGTTGAAAAAGAAAATATAGAATTAACACTAAAAGAAATTGCAGCCATGAGTGATGGAATTTATAAAATGATGTTTGATAATTTTTCAAACACTCAAAAGTCAGCACTTAAAATAATTGTAAAAAGTAAAGGAGTTAATCTTCTGTCAAAAGAGATTTTGAATATTGGTGATATTTCTAAATCTTCTCTAGTCTCAAGTCTAAATGTTCTTCTTGAAAAAGAAATAATTGATAAAAGCGATGGTGTTTATTTTATCAATGATAAACTTTTTGAAATTTGGTTGACAAATTAAGTCATGTAAAAAGTGTATCTCAAACCGCCGTATGATTTAGACTTGGAATTATTAAGCAAACATCTTCAAATTAAAATATAAATTATTCAAAGTATGGCAAATATTCTATGTCGTATAAATACAATACATTTTTAAATTAAGAAGAGCAACTAATATGTGATATTCCAGCTATTTCAAAAAACTCTCTTGGTTTAAGTTGATAAAACTTCTGTTCAATCTGGCTTAATTGTTCACCATATGGATCATTCATCACCTCTTGCAACTCTCTTAGCAATGTATAATCTCCTTTTTGTGCCTCTTTGTATGCTGGAACCAAAAACCACTCCCTTAGTGTATATTTTGGATTTGTTTGCTTCATTTGTTTGGAGAGTTCTTCTAAATTGCTAGTATCTATAAGCGATTTCCATTTCTCCAACCACTCCGACCAGTTGTTTAAAAGTTCTTTATTATCAGTAAGCTCTTCATAAAAGCCAAGAAAGAGTTGTGAGATATCTTTGGGAATATTACTAAGTTCTCTAAAAAAGATGGTGTAATCGACTGTGGTTTGCATCATAAGTATGATAAGTTCACTCAAAAGCTCCTCATTAAAAGTTTGTAATCCAAGCTTTGAACTCCACATATTCATTAGTTTTGTTTCCATCACTTCTTCAAAATTATCTATTAAATAACTTAATTGTTGCAGTTTTTCTTTATCTCCAATGAGTAAAGGTTTGAGTGCTATACAAAACATCTCAAAATTTTTCTGTGCAGCTCTAGGTTGATTTAAAAACGAGAAATGGATTCCACCACCAGTCCAAGGCTGATATTTTGGATCAAACATATCAATAAATCCAAATGGACCATAATCAAGTGTAAAACCACCAGCTGAACAATTATCACTATTGAAATTTCCTTGACAATACCCTACTCTAATCCAATTTACCACAAGTGAAGTTAGCCGTTTTTGAAACTCTTTTACAAGTAAAATCACTTTTTCTTCCAAAGGTAACTTTGTATCTATATCGCTGTACTCACGATTTATAAGATGCTCCACAATCATGCGAAGTTCCTCCATCGCTCTTGGATGCTCACCCTTTCTTGCACGACGACCAAAAAGTTCAAGTTGCCCTACTCGAAGAAATGAAGATGCAACTCGTGTTGTGATTGTAACATCTTCCTCTATCATAACCTCTGGGTCTCTTGAGTAGGAACCATTTAAAAACCAAGGTCGTCTCACATACTCATTTTTGGATGTGTATAAAGTTAAAGAGCGTGTTGTAGGGATTCTAAGGGCATTCATATGCTCTTGTGCTAAAAACTCTCGAACACTTGAACGAAGTACAGCTCTCCCATCAGCACCACGACAATAAGCAGTTCTCCCTCCACCTTTAAGTTGCATCTCTAATCGTTGATTGTTTATAACTCCTTCAAAAATAGAAATTGCACGACCATCACCATATCCATTACCTGTTCCAAAAGGACATTGCTCATAGTATTCTGTGCCATAAATGGAGAGTGCATATCCTGATGCAAAAATCGGACTCACTTGAACACTAATTTCAGAAACACTTGAACAGTGTTTACACTTTTACTTGAACACTGATTTCGGAAACACTTGAACACTTTTTCAGTGAGACCGAAAAATCAGTTTTATTTAAGTTAAGGATATTTTCTAGA
>CAMCYD010000190.1 GCA_945883785.1 Helicobacter pylori PMSS1 | reverse complement strand
TTCAAAGATTTTGAGTATGAATAGTAGCAATTATTAGATTTTCACTTTAAAAATCACTATTTACTCCCTGTAAATGGTTATTTTTAAAGTGAAAAGATGATGATTGAAACTGTTTATAATCATTTGTTTGAATTTGCAAGTGACTCTTTAGTTTGCTTTATGATGACAATAAAAGAAATTAGAGCAGATGTGTGAAAAAAGAGGAAAAATATGAAAAACTGGAAGCTGTGTTTTTGTTTGGATTAATTTGGGATAAACAAAAAATTGTTTTATTATTTTATTTTAAAGTTTATAAGATACAATCCCATTTCTAATTTTATGCGTCTGTGGCTTAACTGGATAGAGCACTGGGTTTCGGCCCCGGCGGTTGCAGGTTCGGATCCTGCCAGGCGTACCATTTAAAACAAATAAATCACAATCCAAACCAAAAATTATTTTTCGAATTGACGATGTATTAATTGGTGGAGCTAAAAATAATTACAAAACATGTACCCATAAATTCTTTCCCGTTGTACTCTATTTTTTCGTTATAAACATTTAATTTTTGATGGTATCTTTCTCTAATAATTTGATTGACCATCGATAAACCAAGTCCTGTGCCTCTTGATTTGTGTTTTGTTGTAAAGTACGGCTCAAATATTTTATCAATAACATCAAGTGGTATCCCACCACCATTATCACAAATTTTAAGCTCCAAACTTACATCGTCAAGCTTTTTTGTTGATATAAAAATAACTCTATCTTCTTCGGTTACATTCTCAGCTACTGCATCTTTCGCGTTGTTGACAATATTGATAATAGCTTGTTCTAGTTCGTTTTTATTTGTATTAATTTCAATATCATCTTCAATAGAAAGTACTAAATTTATATAGTGATTTGAAAGATTTCCCTTTAGAATATTGAGTGCTTCATTGATTATTTTACTCACATGCACAAAATTCAAATTTGTGTCTCCTTGTATAAAGTTTCTAAAATCATCAATAGTTTTTGAAAGATACTGTGCATTTTCATTTATTTGGTTACAAGAGGCTAGAAGTAATTCATCATTTAATAACCCGTATTCGTGTTGCATAATCATCCCCGTTGCATTTGTCGATATTACAGACAATGGCTGTCTCCACTGATGGGCAATATTTCCTATCATTTCACCCATTGAAGCTAGTTTTGATTGTTCTTCAAGTGCTTTTAGATTTGTAACATCTTTTGTTAATAAAAGAAATCGCTGTTTATCTGGAAGCAAAGAAACGCTCATATTTACAATAATTCGTCTATTATCTTTTACAATACAAACTTTTTCAACATTTTCTATATGCCCAATTTCTATCACACTTTTAAGTGCTTCGGTGCTTCTTTCTTTAAATTCTGGCGCAGTTAATTCTGTACAAGATTTTTGTAACAATTCTTCTTTTGCAAATCCTACCATTTCTCTGTAAGCTTCATTGAAATCTAAAAAATTTAATTCCAAATGAAGTATGGCAATTCCATCTTTACTAAATTTAAATACCGTTTCAAACTCTTCTTTTTGAGCTTGAAGTATTTTTTTATTATTTTCTTCATCTGTGATATCTATAATATAGCCTAGAAAATGTGTAATATTTCCATTGCTATCTTTATTTAAAACTGTATGATCTAGCACCCATTTTACAGTACCATCTTTGGCGACAATCCTATATGGCTCATGTTTGAAAAAATCACTATTATTTTGTTGCCCATATCGAACTTCTCCAAAAACTCGCTCTAAGTCTTCTTTGTAAATACAATTTGCATAGATTATTTCACTATTTAAAAATTCATCTTTTGTGTACCCAAATAGGCTTTCAACATTTGAAGAAACGTAGTCAATACTCCAACGCTCGTCATTATTCCATCTAAAAAGTACAAAATCGCCTTTATCAAATAATGATAATAAACTTTTTTGTTCCAAAGTTTTTGCCTCAATCTTTAAAAAAGCATCATTAAGCATTTTTTGTTTGTTTCGCAATAAAATAAAAACTACAAGCAATAAAAGCGAGGTAACAAGAAGCATAATTATTGAATAGTTTGTAACTGATTTTAGCAGGTCGCCATATTCTTTGGTAACATTTACAAGAAAAACTTTTTCGCCTAATGTTATTTTTGAGACATCTTCGAAATCTTCAACATAACATATATAATATTGGTTGTCAATTTCTAACCATTTAGTATCACTGTTATGTGTTTCTATGAAATCTATTATTTTATTGTTCGAAGGTAAAGTTTGATAAACAACATAATAATCTCTTGTCTGCATATACGATTTTAATTTTTCTTGAACTGATTTTTCACTATTTTGAAATTGACTTTTTTGTATCGCATAAAAGATTTCAATCCCTTTTTGTTTGCTTAGAGTTTCACTAATTTTGTCAATTTCTTTGCCCAACTCCAAATAACCAATAGTTTTACCATCAACAATCCAAGGTAAAACTAACCGTAAAGTGTAGTTTTTCTTTATCCCAAATTCAACACCATAAAAACTTTTATTTGTTTGTTTTGCTTTTAGAAAAGTATATCTATTGACAATATCGTTACTTTTATTTTCATCATGAACCCTTAGTAAGATTTTCCCATCAGGTTTGATAAAATAAAAATGTGTGATTTCGTTGTTTGATTTTAAATGTTTTAAGATTGATTCTGTTTTTTTAAATAACTCTGTTTTGTCGGATTTTATAAAAGCAGATCGGAGTTCTTTTTTATCCTCTATAAGTTTCAAATAACTTTCCATAATATGTGCTTCTTCATCAATATAAGTATCAAATCTTTGATTATAAATTATAACATTTGTATTGGCATATTTTTCTATGTTATTTTTTTGCAAATAATAAGTACTAATAGTACCAATTAATCCGAGTCCTATAATCACGGCAACTAAAAATAAATACATTTTTAAAGCAGTATTTTTGTGCATTTATGTTTCCTTTTTTTCATAATTTTAAGCATAAATAGTAGCAATTATTAGATTTTCACTTAAAAAAAATCGATATTTATACTTATTTGAGCCACTTGCAAATTCAAACAAATGATTATAAACAGTTTCAATCATCATCTTTTCACTTTAAAAATAACCATTTACAGGGAGTAAATAGTGATTTTTAAAGTGAAAATCTAATAATTGCTACTATTCATACTCAAAATCTTTGAAT
>CAMCYD010000189.1 GCA_945883785.1 Helicobacter pylori PMSS1 | reverse complement strand
ACATAAATCAATTTTTTATAAAGATAATAGAGCTGATTATCCAAATGCCATACCAAGTGCTATCAAAATTGTTCCAACCGTAGAACTAAATAATCATTTTAAAAATGATTATGAAGATATGGCACAAAGTATGATAGTTGGTAATCCTCCAACTTATGAGGAATTATTGGAAAGTCTTAGAAAGATTGAAACTGAAGTCCATCATCAAGAGTGAGTAAAAGAGGTAAAAGCTTGAAAAAAATAAACTTACTAATGATTGATAATATTTTTGTAGCAAATCCAGAGATGTTATCAGATAGCACAATTAAAGAATATCTTGGATTAGAAGACATAAAAAGTCAAGAATTATTAACATTAAATAGATTTTGTCAAATACTAAAACAACAAACTTTTTATCATCATATTTTTGAAAATTATTATTTAAATTATCAAATACCACAAATAGGTAAAGAATTTGATTTGCTGAGAATTGGTGATGAACTAATCATAAATATTGAATTAAAATCAGAAAAAATTGATGATGAAGAAATTTTAAAACAATTAGAAAGAAACTATTACTATCTGTCTTTTTTAAAAAGAGAAATATGTTGTTATACCTTTGTTACAGATGGTAGTAATGATATATTGTATCGATACAATAAAGAAGATACCACTATAGAATTGATTACTGATTTAAATGAACTAATTAAAGTTATGAGTAGCATAAAAAATGATGATAAAAGTAATATAGACACTTTATTTGTACCAAGCAACTATCTAGTGTCTCCTTTTAATTCAACGGAGCAATTTATTAAAGGTGAATATTTTCTAACCAAACAACAAGAGCAAATAAAAAAAGACATTCTAAAAAAAATAGATCAAAACAATCCAAATAAAATATTTTCACTTTCTGGTGCTGCTGGAACGGGGAAAACCTTATTAACTTATGATATCGTCAACACATTACAAAAACTTGGTAAAAAAGTTACTATTATTCATTGTGCTCAAGCTAATAATGGAATATATCAACTTACATCTAAGTATAAATGGCATATCATCACTGTTAAATATTATAGCCCTAATTCCTTATCCTCTGATATTCTTATTTTTGACGAGTCCCAGAGAATTAGTAAAAAGCAATTAGAAACTATATTAATCAATGAGCCAAAATTTATACTCTTTTCACATGACATTAATCAAAAATTAAATAAAACAAATCAGGCTGAAGTAGTTGTAAAAGAGATAGAAACAATAGCAGATAAGAATAAATTTACATTAACAACAAAAATAAGACACAATAAAAATCTTGCTTCATTTCTAAAAAAGTTTTATGATTTAAGTAAAATAAAATTAGATGGTATTTCAAAAAATGATTACAACAATATCTCATTTTATTTTACAAAGAATATTAATGATGCAGAAAAATATATTAATCATCTCAAAAGTTTAGGTTGGGAACACATTTATTTAACAACAAGTATGTATAATCTCGAACCATTGCATAAAGTTCAATTTTCTTCTAGCAATAGTTCTCATCAAGTAATTGGTCAAGAATATGACAATGTCGTTATAGCCATAAATAGTAATTTTTACTATGGAGAAAATCAAAAGTTAAGTTATAATGCAAGATATTATTACAATCCCCTAGAAACATTATTTCAAGCAATAACAAGAACTAAGCAGAAGTTAACTTTTGTCATTATTGATAATGAAGAAATTTATAAAAGTTGTATGAAAATAGTAAATGGAGGATAAATTGTATGAATGAAAATGTAGTAGAGAAATTAGAAGAACGCCATTTTATGTTAATTGAACAAATTAAATCCATAAGTGTAAACTCACTTGCAAGACTAGGAAGTATTATCCTAAATTCTGTTATCTTTTTCAGTATTGTACCTACACTTTTATTTTTGGGTTATATGGTTAATGAAAAATTCTTTTCGTATGACCTATTTTCGATAGGATTTTTTGGAATAAGTAGTTTCTATGGTGTAATTGCATTTTTTATGATACTTTTTAGCCTATTTTTTACCCTTTGGGAGTTTTTTGTCACAGAATATGTTATAGAAGCCGATAAGCAAAAGAAGGAAGAAAATAATCATCAATCTTTATTCTTTTATATCAAAAATAATTTTAAAAGAGATAATAAAACAGTTGTTAATATAGTATTTTCGTTGATAGTTAATCTATTCTTTATAGGTCTCGGAATATACACAAATGAAAGTATATTTTGGTTTCTAATTGGAATTTGTTCATTAATTACAATCCATTTTGCAATAGTAGTGTATGCAAATGGATTAACTGTACTATATAGTTTATTTTTAATTTTCGGAGCATTGGTGTTTGCAGGTATTACAAACCTTAGCTATACTGCATCAATGGTTAAATTTGGAATGAACTCATTTGGAGTTGGAGGAGGACAACCTGTGATTATTAAAACTATAGATAAAAATCAAACCATTATTACTGGGAACTTAATTTTATTGTCTCCTGAAACAGTATTTGTGTCCACAAAAAATCAAGATAACTATTTTGTACACATTATCAATAGAAGCAGTAATATTGATATAATAATTAACAATAAAAAAGAAATTCAAGTTAAATAATTTTTTGAGAGTGTAAGTAATTTTGATTATTGTGAGACATAAATCTTGATAAAGATTGGGTTTAGGAAATAAGTAATAAAAAAGTGGCTATCGAATTTCTCAAAACTAATTGATGATATGTTTAATTGTTAAAACTTTTTTGTTGAATTCATTAAGAATTATCAGATTTAAAAAGCCAAATTAATAATCCTACCCCAAAAGCAAGATTAAACCAACTTCCACCCTCTTCAAAAAGCATAAGTAGTAAATCGTAGTAATAAGTTATGAAACCTGTGTTATTTTCTAATCCAAGTTTGGCATATTGTGTAATCTCTGTGCCATAGATAAATGCTACTGTCTCTGGAACAATAAAAAAGATGATAATACCAATAAATCCTAAGAGAGATTTTTCTGGTTTCATTGAATGGAGTGAATGTTGTAGATTTGAATTAGTAAAAAAAGATTGTATTTTATGAATCATTATAAGAACTTTATAGTAAATTTTAGAAGTTTAAATTGGAGCGGGCAAAGAGATTCGAACTCTCGACCTAAACCTTGGCAAGGTTTCGCTCTACCCCTGAGCTATGCCCGCAAATATCCAATTGGGTAATTTTGGATGGAAATCCTACCTT
>CAMCYD010000188.1 GCA_945883785.1 Helicobacter pylori PMSS1 | reverse complement strand
AAACAAATGATTATAAACAGTTTCAATCATCATCTTTTCACTTTAAAAATAACCATTTACAGGGAGTAAATAGTGATTTTTAAAGTGAAAATCTAATAATTGCTACTATTCATACTCAAAATCTTTGAATTTGCAAGTGGCTCTTTATTCAAACACTATTCCAAATTGGTTATAATCACGAAAATTTAAAAACAAAAGGTAAATAATGAAATTAGCGGTGTTTGATTTTGATAGTACACTTATGGATGGGGAGACGATAGATTTTTTAGCTGATGAGCTTGGAATCGGGGAGCAAGTCGCGAAGATTACAGAAGAAGCGATGAGTGGGAGACTTGATTTTTTTGAGAGTTTGACTACAAGGGTAGCCCTTTTAAAAGGACTTCCATATCAAAAAGTTGTGGAGATTTGTAATAATTTACCTTTGATGAATGGTGCAATTGAAACAGTAAGCGAACTTAAAAAACAAGGCTACAAGGTGATTTGTTTTAGTGGTGGATTTAGAACAGGGACAACTCCAGCAAAAGCTAAACTAGGTCTTGATGCTGATTTTGCAAATATTTTACATCATAAAGATGGCGTCTTAAGTGGACTTGTTGGTGGAGATATGATGTTTGATAGCTCAAAAGGGGATATGATACAAAGAGTTCAAGCACTTTTGGGTGCAACTGTTGAGAACACTTTGGTGTGTGGAGATGGTGCAAATGATAGAAGTATGTTCCCGTATGCTTCTAAAAAGATAGCTTTTTGTGGAAGAGAAATCCTCAAAAAAGAGGCAAATATCATCATAGATACAAAAGATTTAAGAGAGATTTTACATCATCTATAAATAGCTCTTTAGAGCTTAAACTCTAATTCCACTTTTTTAGCCTCTATTGTACCTATAAATGTTAAGTTATCATCGGTTATGAAGTTCATATTTTTTAACTCTTTTAGGTACCTTTTACCAGTTTTGAGATCAAAAACTCGACTATTTTCCATTGTTTTGAGAATATCAAGAAAATTCTCATCATTATTTTTTTTGTAAATTGCAAGTAGCAAAACTCTTAGTTCAATATTGTCTTTAAAATCCATATTCTTTCTCCTTCTATAATTTTAAAATGATATTTTTATAATAAAAAGCCATCACTACAAATACCAACCCTAAGATAATTGTAACAAAAGAGAGCTCAAAATAAAGTGCCATTACCCCTATAAAAAGAGTTGTTATCGCATTTGTAAGCATAAAAAACATCTCATTATAAGCTAGGACTCTTCCTAAATATTTTTGCTCAACCCTCTCTTGTAAAAGTGCATAGGTATATGACCAAAGGGTAGTTGTCGCAAATCCAGTGAGAAAAAATCCAATAAGTCCAAAATAAAAATCATATTGGACAATTGCCCATAAGATGATTGCTATCCCTTGAAATAAAAAAACATAAAAAAGTCTCTCTTTTGTAAGCCAACGACTGATAAAAAGTGGTCCAATCATCAAAGCAAATGACCTCATAGCATTTGAAAATCCAATAGCAAGAGGAACGGCTATCACATATTTGTAATGGTAATCAGCTAGTAAAGTTACAATCGCATCAAAGGAGGTAAGTCCAATTGTCCCATGGAGAACAATAAAATGAAAAAGTTGTTTATTCTCTTTGAGATACTTGATACCATTTTTGATTGAGAGCCATATTTTTTCATGGTGTAGCTCATGTTCATACTCAAGTGAAGTATTGAAAAGAGTTAGAAAAGCTAAAATAAAAAAAATCCCATCAATAATAAAAGCAGTATTTGTCCCGTAAATATTGACTACAAATCCGCCGATTGCCATACCAGCGGTAAAAGTAAATGACCAAATAATAGAATGAATCTCATTTGCTTTACTTAAAATATCATTTGAGAGAAGTTTTGGTAGTAGTGTCATTTCGGTTGTAAAAAACATCGAAGAGGCACTCATTCGTATAAAAATAAAGAAAAGTAAGAGCCAAATATCCTCAATACTTTGAATAAAAAGAAAACACATAGTCATACTAAACTCAGTAAGCATCAAAATTCCCATCAATTTTTTAGCATCAATCCTATCAACAAGTGTGCCACTAAAAGGGGAAAGGAAAATTCCAGGGATAAAGTGCATTGCAACTACAACTGAAATAAGTATTGGGCTTGCTTGAAATTCAATAAGCATACTATAAATAGCCACATTGGAAAACCAAGTCCCAAAATAAGCTAAAAATTGGATGGTTGTTAGTTTCCTTACAATTTGGTGGTTTAAGAAGAGTTCTTTATATGTCAAGCTTATTTAAACTCTACCTTCACTAATTTTGAAAATGTTTTTGGATTTTTAATGATTATTTCTGCTTTATATGCCGAGATATTTTTCTCATCTGCCACTTTTGAGATTGTATTGATTTTAAGATTTGTTTTCATCCCATTGAGATAAATTGTTTTATTTTTGAAGTTATCTATCTCGCTAATAGGTAAAAAAACTTCTAATTTTCCACTACTTAAATCATAGGCTTTATAAAGCAAAGTCCCTGCATTGACAAAATCTCCAACCTCAATTTCTACTGAAGAAAGGTAGATATTTTTTACTTGAATCGTTTTTTTAGCGATATTATTTTTCAAATTTGCTATTTGCATCTCCATATCTGCGATATTACTAGAGATATTTAAAACTTTTATTTTTTGTGCATCTTTATCAATCTTTGTTTTTGAGGATACTTTGTTGTAACTATCAAGTATTTCACTTTCAATTTGATAAATTTCTTTAAGATTTGCGAGTTTTATTTGTGTTTGTTCAAGATTGATAGTATCAAGTGAATCGTCCAACTGGGTAACTTTTGCACCATTGACAAAACTTTTTTCCAAAGATTTATCGACAAAGACAACCTCCCCTGCAACTGCCGATTTGACTGCAAATGTTTTAATTGGATTTATTGTGCTATAAAACTCTTGCCCAAATGCAAAAGATGATAGAAGTAAAAAAGATAAAAGTTTAGTCATTTTTCATTTTCCTAGTGTAAAATTTTCGGTATTTTAGCTAAATAATCTCAATTTAACTGAAAACTAAATACTAAAGAGCCACTTGCAAATTCAAAGATTTTGAGTATGAATAGTAGCAATTATTAGATTTTCACTTTAAAAATCACTATTTACTCCCTGTAAATGGTTATTTTTAAAGGGGAAAGATGATGATTGAAACTGTTTATAATCATTTGTTTGA
>CAMCYD010000187.1 GCA_945883785.1 Helicobacter pylori PMSS1 | reverse complement strand
CAAGTATCTCAAGGTGCAGTAGCTATGACAAATGCTGGTTCTCTTCAAAACCAAGCAGGTGGAGCTATGATAACTGCTCAAAAACAAATAAGTACAAATGCTCAAGTTGGAGCAACAGGAAACTCTGCGGATGCGATAGCTAGTGGTATTTCTGCAGGAGCTGGTATGGTTGGGGGAATGAGTGGAGATGCTGTTGCTTTAAATAGACTTGGAGCACAAGCAATAGAAAATTCTGCACATGTTGGTGCTATAGAAGTTTTTTTCACTCCATTTTCGGTTACTTTTACTTTTTGGTCTAGGTTTATTTGGCTTCTGTGAGCTTCATCTGATATCACTATGATATTTGTTCTATCACTTAGTATCTCCAAATCTTCTGTAAATTTGTGAATAGTTGTTAAAAATACTCCACCACTTTGGCGACCTCTTAGTCTTGTTCTTAAATCCTCACGACTTTCAACACTCACAATCCCATCATCACCCACAAAACCTTTTGCATTTGAAAATTGTCCACTCAACTGTAGATCCAAATCAGTTCTATCGGTTATAAGTATGATGGTTGGACTTGAAAAATGGATACTTTTCATAAGCATTCTTGCGAGGTACAGCATCGTAAAACTTTTACCATATCCAGTAGCCCCGAAATATGTACCACCTTTTCCATCACCGTTTGGCTTCTGATGGGCTTTTATACTTTCATAGAGTGCATAAATGCTATTCCATCTACATCTATCTCGTCTCCAGTGAAATTGGTGTTCAAGTAAGTCCGATTTTTGCAAGATATGCATTCCCACTTGGAAAGTGAGAACAAGAAAAAGGATATCGCTAAGTGCCAAAAAGCAATTGCATAAGATTATTCGAATTTAATTTATTTTCAAAATCTTTTAATGCAAAACTTTTTGATTGTTCAAAATTTCCCATTGATTTTCCAGCTACAGTAATTGTTTCTTCACCTATTTTTTTGTTAGAAATGCTATCGTACACTTCAAGAATAACAACTCCTTTAAGTATTTTGTTTTCCATTGATTGTATTTGTTGTTCAGTAGCTTTAATTGTGATTGCAATTATTTCATTGTTTGAAACTACACTAAAACCTTTCTGTGTAATTAGAGATGAAAGAATAGAACTGTATTTACTATCTCCAGAGATAGTATTAATTTTAAATTTGACACTTTGTAAAAAAACATTACAATCTTTTGATAATTGTCTAGCTTTGTAGAGTAGCTCTTTAGTGTCAGCAAATTCGTCAAGCGTATGTAAGATTAAAATTGCTGCCTCTATTGAAATCAAATCTCCCTTTATTTTTTGAAAAGTTGATATTTTTTGAATAGTATTATTATATGCTTGATTAATATTTCCCTTTGTTCTTTCTAAATCGTTCAAAATCTTTTCTTCCATAGAAGATGCCAATAAGACCTTATTCACTTTTATTAAGACGATATATTTTTGTTGAGGATTAAACTCTTTTTTTAACACTTGATAGTTTGTAAATTCTATCTTTTTTACGCTATTTTTAATTTCTCTTTGGGAGACATTGTTATAGTTTTCTCCAGACAATGTAGTTTTCGAACTATAACTTGATTCAACAGAAACACTAATTCGAGCAGCAACATCATTGAGTGCTACATTTGTTGCATCTTGAAGCGTTTTGCCCTCACCAACTGCATAAAATTGGTTATTTGCATCAGCTTGAATATTTATATACCATTCTGGATATTTGTACACTGGTACCTCATTTTTAAAACAACCGCCAAAAACCAAAATAACAAGCACTACAAATAGTATTCTTTTTATCATACATCACTCCATTTATCTTTTAAAAGAAATTTTAATACAATCTTATAAAGCCTCTTTAAAAAGATACAAGAGAAACTCTCTTGTATCGACCAATTTACTTAAAATACAAATTTTCCAGCTTTACTAAAAAATCCTTCTTCATATTTGATTTTTACAAAATCACCTGCTTTAATTGTTCTTCCATCTTCTAGTTTATCTACAATAATCCAAGAAGTTGTTGGTGTGTTTTGATCTGAAATTTTTCCACTACCAATTTTTATTGTTTCTTTTGAAGTTATACCTGTAAGGCTATTTATTGTATCCTCAATTGTAAAAATTTCTACATCTTCGCCCTCTTTTGCTCCATTTTGAGTACCAAGAGTAGTTTTTACAATTGCATCTTTCCCATCAAGTTTTTTTTCGTGGATATAACCTCTTTTTGCAAAAAAGTTTTTCAGTGGATACGATACCGTATCAGCTGCTTTTTCAGCAGATTTTCGTACAAAACCATCATCTTTTTCAACTACTTCACTTGAACTTCTAACCTCAGTAGACTTCGTAGAGCATTCATTGTATGTAAATGTATCTTCTTCAGCAAGTGAAGGAAGTGAGAATATTTTTAAATTCCCTGCAATACAACTTTTATAAGTCATAGAAGGTGGAGCATATCTTTGCTCTGTGCCACCTTTTGTTTTAACATTATAGTAATATCCTTCTGCAAAAGAATGATCATAAGAAGTGGTACTTAATTGTCCAGTTATAATTTTATCTGCTTGTCCAACATCGGCTCCAACTTCTTTCGAAAGTTGAGCAGCTTGAATTTCTTTTGCTAGCATTTGATTATAATTAGATTTTTCTATTCTTTTGACAATATTGACACTTTTTCCTGACGATAAAAGCGAATTAACTGTTGTTGCAATAGTTGAACCAACTTTTGCAGATTTTGCCAAATCAATTCCATTGTCATCTATATCCATAATAATAACTTTAGGCAATTCATTACTCATTAATAATTCTTTTGATGGCATATTGGAAGATGATTCTAATGTTGCTGGAGTGTACTTTGTGAGATTAACTTGAGTCCCACATCCTGTTGTTAGAAGCATTACTGCTAAACCTAATCCTGTTGTTTTATAAGAAATCTTCATATTTTCCCTTTAAATGTTATTTTATACTTATATGTATAATTGTAAAAGGATAGCAAAAATTAAATAAATCTTTAATTATATCAATAAGTATAATCATTAAAAATCTGAATCTTGTATCATCAAAGAAATTATACATATATGAGCCACTTGCAAATTCAAAGATTTTGAGTATGAATAGTAGCAATTATTAGATTTTCACTTTAAAAATCACTATTTACTCCCTGTAAATGGTTATTTTTAAAGTGAAAAGATGATGATTGAAACTGTTTATAATCATTTGTTTGAA
>CAMCYD010000186.1 GCA_945883785.1 Helicobacter pylori PMSS1 | reverse complement strand
AAAAAAGCTAAAATCTCTTTCAAGTAGCTAAGAATCCCAACCGATGAACCTCTATGGGAAAAAATAGAATACCCTCCTTAAATTTCATTTGTAAAGAGTCACTTGCAAATTCAAACAAATGATTATAAACAGTTTCAATCATCATCTTTTCACTTTAAAAATAACCATTTACAGGGAGTAAATAGTGATTTTTAAAGCGAAAATCTAATAATTGCTACTATTCATACTCAAAATCTTTGAATTTGCAAGTGGCTCTATTATTTTATTGTTTGATTTGATATAATGACACTTTCTCTTACACTATTTTTTGGAGCTTAAATTAGCCGTAGGCACTTGCTTCAAATTCGTATAGATTCCATTGATATATGTCAAGCAATTTATTGTGCCAAGAGTATATACTCAAGTAAAAAACAAATTGTATTTTTTAAAAAGATAAATAAAAGCGAAGAATAATTACCATGAAAACACTAAAAGAAATTATTAAAACAATCAATCTTTTCCGAAATATTGAAGAGATAGAATTAGATATGTTAGTTTCTATTTCGAGCGTTTCAGCATATCAAAAAGATTTCATTTTGTATTACGAAACAGATTCAACGGATAAGCTTTTGTTTTTAGTCGAGGGGCTTTTGAAAGTGTATAAAATAGATAAATATGATAATGAAATTTTTTTATATTATATCTACCCAAATAGTATGATTTCTGAACTCTCAAATCTTGACGAGAACAAAATACACTGTTTTTCAAATGCTACTTTTGTTGAGGATAGCATCATACTTTCTATAGATTTTAAAAAATTTAAAGAGGCATTTTTGTATCACAATGAATTAACGCTCAATTTTGTACAAGAACTGATTTATAAAAATCAACAATTACAATGTATAGTCAACAGAGAGTTGGTCTTTGATGCAACTTCGAAAGTTGCTTTTATGATTGTCAATGATTTAGCTATATTTAATAAACTCAAAAGAAATGAAGTCTCGTTGCTCTTGCATATTCAACCAGAAACACTTTCGAGAGTGCTCAAAAAACTCACCAGAAATGAGATAATTTCAATAGATAAAGGAATAGTCATGGTTGAAAAATATGATGAATTAAAGTTTTTATACACAGGAATAAACGAATGAGCAATATAAGTGTAAGCCAAAAAATAAAGATTATCGGTGCTTTTTTACTATTCACGGTTTTTGTTGTGATTAGTGTCACAATTTACTTAAATCAAAACAATAAAAAAGATGGCTGGATAGTTAATATGGCTGGGAAACAAAGGATGCTTACGCAAAAAATAACCAAAAATATTTTTCAACTTTATCAAACAAAGTCACATGATTTTAGTGAGATTGATAATGCTGTTACTGAATTTAAATTTGGTATTGAAACCCTACAAAACGGAAATGAGAATTTAAAAATTTCTTCCGCACCAAATGATAAACTTCAAAATCAGATTTCAAAAGTTATGATATTGTGGTCTGTATTTTCGCATAATGTAGAGGTGTATAAAAGTGCATTATTGCAAAATGATAGTGAAAAACTCAATGCAACACTTCTTTATTTTGATACTTCCAACAATCTTTTGCTGAGTGAAGTTGATCAAATTGTTACTTTATATACTGAACACATAGAGACTAAAAATGCTTTTATTAAAAACTTCCAATATGTTTCTTTTGCTTTTTTATTGATTTTTGCCATCTATTCAATCGTGCAACTCAAACAAATTGAACAACATGCAAAAGATTTTATAAAGAAGTCTAAACAAATAAGTGAGTCAGATTTTGAAAATATGACTCCTATAAACATTAATTCTGAAAAAGAATTTGTTGAAATAGCTGATAATCTCAATTGTTTTATCAATAAAGTTTCAAGTGCTATGAATTATTCACAAAATGCTTTAGAACAATCAAAACTTGCATCTGAAAAGTTAGAAAATTTAACGGATGAATTTAGTCTTATTATAGAAGAGTTAGCCAACAAAAGCGAAGTTGCGAGATATCTTGATAAAAGTGAAGATATAGTAATTGAATCCACTGAAGAGTTATTGAAAACTACAAAAAAACTACAAGTTTTAAAAAATGAGCTTGATTCGCTTCTTTTGAATTGCAAACAAAAATAATACCAAATCAAACAATAAGACATTTACAAGGATGAAAAGTATGTCTATACTTGGAAAATGCCCATACTGTAAAGATGGAAATATAGCATTAGAAAAGAAGCTGGTCAAAGGAAAAAATACTAAAGTGTATACTTGCACCAATGCTTCTTGGAAAACAGAAGATGGAGAGATGTTTGAGCTCTCTTGTGATGCGACTTGTTCTTTTCGGATTTGGGGAAATTCGCTTTTGAAGTGGGGTAAAAAGGAGATTGGTCCCTATGAAGTGAAAAATTTGCTTGAAGGAAAAAATGTTGTTGTGAGGCTTTTTAGTTATGTCTATAAAAAAGAGTATTTTAAATATATTATACTTGATGGACAATATGGAGTTTCTATTTTATGGGATATTGAGATTGAAGAAGCAAGATAATGCCAACCATGACTTAGCCCATAAAACCATCATAAACCCCATAAACAAGGGATTCTGATTTTTATTTAAGCACTACAATTTATATGCTGATGTTTTCATTGGCACTTCCATAAGTTTATATATTTTTTTCGCATCTTGTGATATCTTAGATGATATCACATATTTTTTATTTGTTTTTGTGTTATAAAATATTGTTGCTTGTATTGATAGCAATATTTTTCTTATTTTTTCAGGTGATAGTTTTATATATTGTAATCTTACCCTATACTCTAAATGTCTTATACCAGAGCCACTTGCAAATTTAAACAAATGATTATAAACAGTTTCAATCATCATCTTTTCACTTTTAAAATAACCATTTACAGGGAGTAAATAGTGATTTTTAAAGTGAAAATCTAATAATTGCTACTATTCATACTCAAAATCTTTGAATTTGCAAGTGGCTCACCAAATTAAATAAAAAGTAGTATTTCAATTCCAGTCACTGCGAGGTACGAAGCAGTCCAAGAAGCCGACTTTGTGGATTGCTTCGTGCCTCGCAATGACCAAATTTAACATATTACTATCTTTTTTAAATGGTAAGTGCCTCCAACTAATTAAACTCTACAAAAAAGAGTTTAAGATGAAGTGCCAGTGCAAGGCGGAAGTTCGCAGACTTACGGTAGTAAGTCAAGAAATTCCAACGATGCAATGGTGCTTTAGCTTAAACTGTTTTTAGAGGATAAT
>CAMCYD010000185.1 GCA_945883785.1 Helicobacter pylori PMSS1 | reverse complement strand
TTGGATAAACTTGATGTGATTGAATGTTTTCAATATAAAAATAATAATTTAAAAGTCGGAGAGATACTCCAAAAACAAAAAGATATTTATGACAACCTGGGCATTGAAATACCTAGCTCGTTATGAGTTGGCGGGAATGCAGGATTCATGGAACAATGACTCATATTGGAAATAAAAATTTATTGTCTCAAGTAATTTTAAATTTACTAGGAAATGCGAAAGATGTTTTAACGGCAAAAGATTCAGAAAATAAAAGTGTTTTGCTTTCGTTAAAATCAAACAATACTATGTTAACAATATCAATTAAAGACAATGGTGGTGGAATTAGTGAAGATATTATTAATAAAATATTTGATCCTTACTTTACGACGAAACATCAAAGTCAAGGGACTGGACTTGGACTTTATATGAGTAAACAAATTATTCAACAATATTTTAACGGTACTATTGAAGTTTCCAATAGTGGTGTAGAAGATGACTTTGGTGCTTTATTTGTGATTTCAATTCAAACTCAACCAATAGATGAAATTTAATAAAATATATATTGAGCTCACCAATGTTTGCGGACTCAAGTGTACTTTTTGTCCAACTAAAGAAAATAGACCTTCCAAAATTGAATTAGACTCTTTTGGCGTTATTCTTTCTCAAGTCAGAAACTATACGAATATTATCACTTTTCATATTTTTGGTGATCCGTTAACCCTTTCAAATTTGAAAGAATATCTTGATATCGTGGCTACTTACAACTTGAAAGTTGAAATAACTACAACTGGATATTTTTTAAAGAATTTTAATCTAGAATTGTTTTTGCATCCAGCGATCAGACAAATTAATTTTTCACTAAATAGTTACAATAAAAATGAGATGAAAATCACACTCAAAGAGTATTTAGAGCCTATGTTTCATCTATGTAATTTAAAATTAGAAAAAAAAATTCACAACTTTATCAATTTTAGACTGTGGAATTTAGATGACGCTAAGAGTGAAGATGGTTTCAACAAAAATATTTTTGCCCTTTTAGAACAACATTTTCATCTTCCACTGAGTGATATAAACTATCAAAAATCAATTCGCTTAGAAAATCAAATTTTACTCGATTTTGATAGCTATTTTGAATGGCCATCACTAAATTCAAGCCATCATAGTCACGGTTTTTGTTATGGACTTAGTTCCCATATTGGAATACTCAGTAATGGAACTGTTGTCCCTTGTTGTCTTGATGGTTTTGGCGCCATTAATTTAGGGAATATATTCAATCGAAATTTAGATGATATTTTGTATTGTGAACGAACTTTGAGCATTCTCAATAATTTCAAAAAAAATACTGCAATTGAACCTTTATGCCAAAAATGTACATATAAAGATAGATTTTCAAATAAAAAATGCACAAATATGAACATTTAAAGCTCTTGAAATTTTATAAAGTTGTTCAAGATTGTAGTGTTTATTATCAAGATTTGCTTCTATCTTCCCGATAGTACTAACAGATTTATGTCCGATTGTAAGTGCTAGTTCAGTTTGCGTAATATTTTTTTCTTTTCGTATTTGTTTTACATTTTGAGCAACGAGATTTTGAAACTTTTTAATATCATTTTCATCAATATCCATAAATTCTAGCATATATTTTATTCCCTATAGTAAACTCTTCTTTAAGTTTATTACGGATAAAATATTTAGTATATTCCCTATAGTAAATATTTTATATTATTGAATTTTGCGATATTTTAAGGAAATGTAATTTTTTGACATATTCTTGTGATAACATTTTAATAATTGAGTTAAAAAAAGGAAAAAAATGATTTTTTTAAATAATATGACTGTAAAGTCAAAATTAATGTTACTTACGATTATAACATTAGCAAGTTTGTTAATCGTAAGTTGGACTGGTAATCGTGGAATAAATGGTTGTAGTGTAGCACTTGAAGAAGTTGGTGTAGTACGATTGCCTTCTATCCTTGGACTTGAAATAATAAATGAGGGGCAAACAGCAATCAAGGCAAATATCCTTGAAACACCTATTTACGAACTAAATTATAATGCACAAAGTGAATTTGCCAATCTTATAAAAACAAATGGAGAAATTTGGGAAAGAATAGAAAAAGGGTGGCAAATCTATGCTCCACTTCCACAAACAGAAGAAGAAGCCATACTGTGGAAACAGTTTGAAGGAGAATGGCATAACTGGAAAGCTGATGCTAAAAAGCTAACAGACTTGACTCAGAAACTAGCAAATAATAGTTCAGCCGAAGTGCAAAAAACGATATTTGTTGAATACTATGCACAATACGAAAAGCAAAAAAAGACTTTTTCACTTGCTGAAATAACACTTGGAAAAATTATCGACTTGAATCTTGAAGTTGCTAAAGTATCACAAAATGAGGGTGCAAAAACAGTAACATTTTCAAAAACTTCTATGATAATAATAGCATTCATAGCTATTATTATTGCAATAATACTGTCTTTACTTGTAATGAAATCAATTAATAATTCTCTCAATAGTTTTAAAGATGGTCTTCTTAGTTTCTTCTCTTACCTTAATAGAGAGAGTGCAAAAGTAGAACTTATCACAATTGACTCAAAAGATGAGTTTGGACAGATGGCAGAAGTTGTCAATGAAAATATCGTAAAAACGAAAAAAGGGATCGATGAAGATAGAAAACTCATAGATGAGACAATAGCTGTTTTAGGTGAATTTGAAAGTGGTGATTTGTGTCAAAGGCTGAATGGGAGTGTTTCAAATCCAGCATTGATGCAACTTAAATCTGTGTTGAATCAAATGGCAAATAACTTAGAGAACAATATAGATAATATCTTACATATTTTAGAAGAGTATAGTAACTACCATTACCTGAATAAAGTTGATCAAAAAGGGTTAAAAGAGCATCTTTTAAAACTAGCAAATGGGGTTAATAATTTAGGGGATGCTATCACAGGTATGTTAGTTGAAAATAAACAAAACGGTCTTACTCTTGATAATAGTAGTGATATCCTTCTTGAAAATGTAGATATCTTAAATAGAAACTCAAATGAAGCAGCCGCAGCCTTAGAAGAGACAGCGGCAGCTTTAGAGCAAATCACTTCTAATATTGCAAGTAATACAACGAATATAGTAAAAATGGCTGGTTTTGCTTCAAGTGTAACACAAGCTTCAAGTGAAGGGAAAGCCTTAGCGAGTGAAACTACTAGGGCGATGGATGAAATCAATAAAGAGGTAAACGCTATTAGTGAAGCTATCACTATTATTGACCAAATAGCATTCCAAACAAATATCCTTTCTTTAAATGCTGCCGTAGAAGCAGCAACAGCTGGTGAAGCTGGTAAAGGATTTGCAGTTGTTGCTGGGGAGGTAAGAAACCTTGCTACTCGTTCAGCTGATGCAGCT
>CAMCYD010000184.1 GCA_945883785.1 Helicobacter pylori PMSS1 | reverse complement strand
TTGTCTAAAAATGTTTGATTGAAAGTTAAACCATTTAAATACTGTTTAGGAACACAGTCATAAAAGAGTTTTTTATCAGCTATTGACCAAGTTCCCGTTTTCATTTTAAGGTTGTAGGCTTCGAGTTTTTTAGTATCGTTAAGACCTTTGGATTTTTGAGAAAGCCCTAAAGTTTTCATAAGCTCATTTCGTTGATGAGTAACTTGCATTACAGCGGTTTGTCGTTCTTTTGCAATAATGTCAGTAACACTATTCACACTATCGTTAGCCATACCAACAAGTTTTAATCTTTCTTGCTCCGTACCTGTAGCACTTTCTATCATAGTTTGAAGACCCATATATCCTTTTTTACCTTTGAAATTTTTGGAACCAGAAAGACCATTTATTTTATCTTTTATTTTTGTTAGAATTCCACCCTCTTTAACATAAAGATAAAAGATAGCACCTGCAGCAACAAGTTTACCAATAGCATATTCAGATACTCTAAAAATAACAGCATTCATAATAGAAAATTTTAAAGTTTGTTCGGCACCCTCTAAAGCTTCATTGAGTGCTACTTTACTTATATCGTATAAAGATTTATCCTCACCGCCAGCTTGAAGTGAAGTACTCCAATATTCATTCGCAATTCCATATACAAGATTAGAAACTCCCTCGTCAATAAAATCTTCACTTGTATTTGAAGCAATAGAAGTTGTTGAATAAGCACTTGCCATTTTAAGCCCCCTCTATTAGATTTTTTGGAGTTTCAGATTTTTTTAAATCTGTAAATAACTCTTTTACAAGAAGCATAGGGTCGGCATAAGTGTGGTCAAAAAGAAGTGTAGAAAAATCTGTATCATTCATTTCTTTTGTTTCTTCATGTTTTTCAGCATGATGTCTTGCCTCAGCCTCTCTTGGAGTAGTTATAGTTTCGTTTACTGTTTTAATTTGAGCAGTATTTTTATAATTATGATAATCAGAAGTTGCCAAATGACTATCTTTAATTTGTGCTTTTATACCGCTTAATTCTGAAAGCTTATCAGGAAGTGAAATATCTTTTTTCGCTTGTGCTTCACGGGGGATGATTGGATTACCAGCTACATCTTTTAAAATTTGTGGAACTACAGTACCACCAAGAAAATCCTCTTTTTCTCCAATTTTTCCAGTATTCATAAAATCAAAATAAGTTGCTAAAGCCGAAAAATATTTTTTCGTATCTTCACTTTGAACAACTGTACCTTTTTGCATAGCTTCAAGTTGCCCTTTCAAAGTTACATTCATATCATTTTGCATTATGATATTTGCAGTAGCCATATCCATATCACTATAAAGTTTAGCTTCTCTTAGTTTGTTTGCGATTTCTAATTGTTCAACTTGCATATATTGAATTTGTAGCAATGCAGAAATCAGAGAATTATTATCAGCAACAAGTTTATTTTTTGTATTTAAAACATCAATAAGATTAGTTCCAACAGTTGCAACCGCTGGAGCTGTTACGGCAGTTGGTTTTTCAATAGTTTTTACAGGTGTATATTCGTGCAAAATTGCCTTTTCTTTTAATTTAGCTGGAGTATTTTGTATTGCATTTCTTTTTGCTTCAAGTTTTGGTGCAACAATTGGTTTAATATCCATTTTAGTAAGTTGGCTAGTTTGAGGTATAGCCTTTACAGTATTATATTCTGTACCCATCTCATCAAAAAACCCCATTATATCATCACGAGTTTCTAAAATTGCATCGTGAGTTGAATAAGCAAGTGAGCCTACAGCAACAGCACCTCCTAGAGTCATCATCATTTCGGCTATGGGCGGAATTAAAAGCCCTACAAGTGGTAATGGCATTATAAAGCCCCCTTGATTGAAGTTATAAGAGAAGTTAAAAGCTCGTTTGTTTTATCTAATTTAGTATTTGTTAAATCAGATTTTGTGTTACTTAAAGTAAGTAAGTCTTTTACTTCTTTGATATAGTTCTGAACATTTATTAAGTTTGTGTTCACATCGTCTAGTTTTATAAATGTATTGGCGGTGTTTGTTGCTATCGTTTGGAGAGCAGTTTCGCATACTGTAGCCATTTTTTTTATTTCCTTTCTTTTTTTTATTTTTAAATTAAAATGTAGTCGTTTGGATAACAACACAAATCAATACAACAAGTCGTTTTCTTTTTGTATTTTTCATAAACATAACAAACATAACGAAAGTCAACCGCAGTAAAGGTTAAGTATAAAACACAAACATAATTATAAATTCTTAATTCATAATATGGATTAGATGTATCATATACTGGTAAAGGTATTCTTCTTATTGGGGAGAAAAAATCATCTCCATATGCTGATAAATCTATAGAAGAACCTTCAAAACTTTGTAACATTTTTAAACCATAGGTAGTTCGAGTTGATGAAGTATCTATAGTTAATAAATTCATGTCTAAATCAAAATAAAAATTATATATATAATATCCACCCTGATTATGATATGGGGTAGTAAAATGAAGTGGTACAACTGATTCAGAATTTGGAGGAGAAGCTACAGAAGAGTTTGGAACTGACCAACCATGCAAAGCAAAATCAATTTCATACTGCGGATAAGTTGTCACAAAATCCAAAGCCATTTGATAATAGGAAGTTGTAATCGCTCTATAAATATATGCTTTTACCCGTCCATAGCCATATTGCCAATAATATAAAGCTAATTGATCATTAAATGGCTCAATTCTTATGCTATAAGTTCGGTATTTTGTAAAATCAGCCATTATCTAGCTCTTTGGGTTTGCTTCATTTTTACACGAGAAAGCACATTTGAATCAAATTCTGTCATTGTATTATTAGCTTTTGGTTGTAAATATTTTGCCCCTAACTGTACAACTTCAAGGATTTTATCGTCTTGTTTGGAATCTGTATTTTTTGCGTATTCCTTCATAGCAAATAAACCTAATTGTATAAATAATTGTATCCACATATTAAGCCCCCTTTCTCATAATTCTTGATAATCTTAAAGCACGGTTTGGAGTTTGTTTTGCCCATGAGCTATCCATCATTTCTAGTGAAGCTAGAGAATAATCTTTACTTTCAAGAGCTTTAAAAAACTTTTTAAATTGCGAAAGTTTTGGGTATCCAAGTTGGAAACACATATTTAATAATACTTCTTTTCTTTTATCATCAAGAGTATTGTAAACGGGTTTATTTGTGGATAATTCCTTTTCAGTGGCGATAATGTCATTTAAAAGCAAATGGTTAGCTTCCTCTTCTGTTATCCCTTTATCTTCGATGTTTCTACCGTAACCGATAGTGAGTTTGTTAGCGGTACATCTGTATGGTTTGAGTTTGAGACCCTCATCAATTCTTAGCTGTATTACTACAGTGTTTAAAAGTGTGTTCATAGTTTTATAATTCCTTTTTGTAAATATTTTTTGACTGTTTTCCAAGTCAAATTAGAATGTTTAGCGATTGAAGAAGCATTGATATAATGCTTTTTGTCGCACTCTCGTTGGTTAGATATTATGGCGATTGCTTGAAATATCTTTACTTGTA
>CAMCYD010000183.1 GCA_945883785.1 Helicobacter pylori PMSS1 | reverse complement strand
AAAGTTGAAATATCACAAAGAAACCATATCCATCTTACAGTTCTTGCTTATATCAAGCTAGAAAAACTAAGATTAAACCACAAAATGAATCACTTTGCTATCAAAGAAAAAATATACATCGAAGCACTTAGGGCTTCATATGAGAAAGTAAAGGAGTTGATGGCTGGGTAAAAAGTAACATTATTGGAAATTGTGTGAAGATTGGGTTGTCGTAACATCAGTAAATAATTTACTCTTTCAAGATAAAAAACTGTTTGAATGTATGGGGATGAGGTAAATGTGCATAAAATAGTTGTCACTGCGAGTGTAACGAAGCAGTCTATTTGGTGGCTATCGTGCCTCGCAATGACGATTTTTTACAAAGAACTAGCTACAATTTGAGCATAATAAAAAGGGGACAAAATGACAGCAAGAATGATACGATACGATGAAAGCTACAGCGGACTTATCGATGAACTTGTGGCAAAAGGTGGTGGAAATATTGAGATAGTCGATGACCCAAATCTGAAACTTGACCCTTATTTTTATGAAAGAAAAGCAAGTTTGGATAAAACTATCAAAGCTATTGATGATGGGACTATGAAGATGTACGATTTTAATGAGTCAATCGATACATTGATATCTCAAAAGCTTCCTGGAATCGGAAAAAATAATCAATGAAAAAAACACTCTTTATTGTAGCTGGTGCAAATGGAAGTGGCAAAACAACTTTTGCAAAAAACTTTACAGACAATGAAAAAATAAAATTTATCAATGCAGATGAAATAGCAAAAATATATGACCCAAATGATATTCAAAAATACAAAGTAAAAGCTGGAAAGCAGTTTTTTAAAGAATTAAAAATCTCTTTAGATGATGAGTATTCCTTTGCGATTGAGACAACATTGTCTGGTAAGTACTTGGTTGGTGTGATAAAGGAAGCAAAAGAAAAAGGTTTTTTTGTCTCTCTTATTTATCTTTTTTTGGAAGAAAAAGAGGAAAATATACTAAGGGTTAAAAATAGAGTTTTAAAAGGTGGGCACAATGTCCCAAGTGAAGATATAATAAGGCGATATTATAGAAGTAGAGAGTTGTTTTGGAATGTGTATAAAAATATGGTGGATGACTGGAGTGTGATATTTAACGGTGATGAAAGTTTTGATATAGTGGCACAAAATGATGAAATTTACGATGAAGAGCTTTTTGAAATACTAATAAAAAATGAGGATACTAAATGAATGAGATACAAAAAAAGATTTTAAAAATCGGTAAAAAATCGGTAAGAGAAGCTCAAAAAGAGAGCTTAAAAATGGGTATCGCAAATGTGTATAGCAAAAATGGAAGAATCTATTTTCAACTTCCAAATGGAACTATCACAGATGAAATGCCAAGAGAATACAGATGATGAAAAAAGAATATGACTTTTCAAAGGGTGTACGAGGAAAATTTTATAATGAAATGGTTGATACAAACGAAACACAAGAGCTATTTTCACAATGGAATCAACAAAAAATAAACACACATTTTTCACAAAAGATTATAGGGATCAAAGAAAGGGATATTGTTTTTGTCCGAATGGGTCAAAATATTGGATATGAACAAGATGGCAAAGGAGATGAATTTCTAAGACCTGTCGTTATTTTTAAAAAGTTTAATAAAAATATGTTTTTGGGATTGTCCCTCACAACAAAACAAAAAGAAAATAAATTTCATTTTGAATTTAGCTATACAAATAAGAATGGATTGAAAATCACAAATAGTGCGATTATTTCACAACTAAAAATTTTCGATACAAAAAGAGCAAAATACAAAGCGGGGATGATTTCAAAAAGTGATTTTCAAGAGTTGTATGAAAAAATGATGGAAGTTCTAAAACCAGAAGATGTAACTCCTGCAAAAAAGCAGGAGAGCCCCGAAGGGATTCAATAGATGACATTGTATCAAAAAAAAACTAAAATCTATAAGATAAACCCCAAAAGATTACAAAAAAACTACAAAAAATAGGTATCATATTGGTTATCAAAAAATGAGTTTCAATAATAAAACAAAAGATAAAGTCGAGAAAGAATATGAAAAAAACAACAAATAAATTATGGATTGCTTCGTGCCTCGCAATGACGGTTGGGCTAAGTGTGGCAAATGGGGAGATGGTGAAAATCGAAGGAAAAGATGGAGTAGTTCTTGATACCGACACAAAACTTATGTGGCTAGATAATTTAGATGCAAAATCAGTAAGGAAAGATTGGAAATGGGCAATGGAATATTGTGAAAACTTAAATTTTGTTGGATATGATAATTGGAAATTACCTGCTATTGATATACTAGAGGCTGTGTATCCAAAAATGCCAAAAGAGGAATATTCGAGTGATTTTTTTATCGATAGTTATTGGTCAAGTTCGTCTGCAATTGTTAATAGTGATGCTTTAGTTATTAGTCGGATGAATGGATATGAAGGAAGCAGGAATAAGAACAAAGGACATAATCTTGCTCGTTGTGTGCGAGACAGTAACTTTGATACTTTGACTTTTCCTGAATTTCTAGAGTTACTTAAAACTTTAAATAAGACACAAAATTCTGTCATACTCTCTTCAGTCAGAGGTAGTGAGTCACAATTCTTTTTAGTCAAGAAAAGATATAAAAATTATTTTGGGACAAAATTTGAACTAGAAAAACAAATGGACTTGTCTTTAGGATACTCGAAAACCCCATTTGAAACTATCCAACAGCTAACTCAACAGGAAATAGACAAATACTTAACCCCACGAAAGCCAATAGATATAACCTCTGAAATACCATCCGAGATACAAAAGCCAGTATTGCCAAAAGCTCCAGAATTAGTAAAAGGTGAATTTGAGAAAAAAGTAGATTTTGAACAAAGAGTTGCCGAGACTTTAAAAACTAGAGAAAATCAGATAATTGCTCTTCAGGATGAATATCGTCAAGATGTGGAAAATAGAAATAAAATCATAGAAAAACTAAAAGCTGATTATGAAGCTGATATGGTAGCAATAGAGCTAGAGCAAAAAATCAAAAAAGAAAATTTGCCACAAAAAGTAGAAGAGTTTAGCAAACAATCTTTCGCAGATGTGATGTTAGGTGTGAAGATTAAAGATGCAAAATATGATGCAGAAAGTGAGATAATGTATGTTGATATAGCTGCAATAAATGCAGATTTTTCAAAAAAAGCCTCTTTTAAGATGCCACCAATGGAAGCTAAAAACTTTAAAGAAAATATTGATACACAACAAGTGAGTATGACTTTTGATTTTGAAAATGGCGGATTTGTACTCAAAAATATTGAACTGACTAGTACGAAAAAAGTAAGTAAACAAGTAGAAAAAACAAAAATAGTAAGCGGGTGGCTTGGGAAAAGCGAAGAAAAGTATTTTACTGATGTGATGGTGGATGAAAAAGATAAAATATATACAGCAACACTTACAGATAAAGACTACATCCCTGAAACCATAAAAGTAGCTATTGCGGATAAAAAAGTGGAGTTTGATAGTCAAGCACAAGCAAAATTTACTTTCCA
>CAMCYD010000182.1 GCA_945883785.1 Helicobacter pylori PMSS1 | reverse complement strand
GGTGTATTTAGTCATTTTTCTACTCATTTTACAAACTCCCGTTTACTATCTATTTTCTAACATCATTTTGACTGAATTTATCGAAAATGACTGTTGTTTTGGAATTTAGAAGAGAAAAATGTTGTTCGAATTTCTTGGGGTATTATAGTAATTAATAATTCCCTTTTGTGTGTATTTATTTTCCATTATTTATTTCCTTGATTAAACTATCCATTTTTTCATAACATTTGATAAAAAACTCTTTTGAACCTGTGCTTGTACCATGCTCGTAATACTCCAAAACCCCATCTATATAAAGTGAAATATACTCTTCTTGTGGGATAAGAAGCATTTTATTATCGCATTTGAGAGAGAGATTGAGTATCGTCCTAACAGTTCGTTTGTTGACATCTGCAAAATATTGCAAATAGGCAAGGTTATTGTGAATATAGAGGGCTTTGTCGTAAGGATTTTGGATAGTTTTATAAATGCTAAGCATTCTATCTAGCTCACTTTCAAGTGTGATACTATTGCTAAGTGGGATATAATCACTCCCTTTGATAAGCACCCCCCTTTTTCGTACTGCTCCAATATCTTCATTGTCCACTAAATCATCAGCCAAAATCTGATGGATGGTTCGTATTTTGTATTTATTGATATAGCAATCATCATTCAAGATATATTTAAAAGCACGGTTAAGATTGAGAAGCATTTTGGCATCAGAGTAGCTTTTGCCTCCGCTTGTTTTACCGTATTCTAAAAGAGTGCATCAGCTTTTGAATAAGTGTTTTCCTCTATTTTTGCACTTGTATAAATAAAATCAAACCCAAATTTCTCTACTAAATTTTTGTTTTTCAAAAAACTTTCTAGTGTAAGATTGGAGTTGATACTTTCTAATATCTCAAGTTCATTTTGAGTAAAAATAGGAGTGTAGTTTAAAAAGTCTGGATTATAGTTCATCACAGTTTCCTTTTTTTATAACTTCACTATCTCGTTTAAGTTCCCCACAAAATACCCCATGCCCTTTGGTCGTCGCACCACCAAGTGGAAGCATACCTGTTGCTATATCTTTGAGAGCATTTTCAAAAGCATCAATATAAATTTTCTCAATACTATTTTCAAGCAAAATCTCTATTATGTAGCTATCTTTATCTCTTGCTACAGTTTTTTCTTGAAATAAAGCTCCATCTATCGCTCCACCTGTAAATCTATCGATACTCACATGGTCAAATGTTTTGGTTTGTTCTTTGGTCTCTTTGAAACAATCGGAGATGAGGATTTTTCCTTTTTGTCCAAGTTCTTTTTGAGTATTTTTATCTAACTCTTTTTTATGTCCAAATATTACTTTTACTGCTTCGTTGTTTTCACCAGTTTTAGTGTGGTCTTTTTCTTGTTCTAACATTGACTTGTTATAATAAAATGCTGTTCGATGGGCGATTGCCCCTTTGATACTACTTGCTGGGATTAAAACTTGTTTATCACTCAATTTGCCATTTTTATAATCCACCACTTTTTCAAAAACAGGTGTCATATCTGCATCACTATCACCAAAACCACTACCAAACATAAAAAAATCATCTGGGCGGATTTTGAGCGTGTAGATTGTGTGAGTTGCATTGCTTATGGATTGCTTCGTCGCATACTCCTCGCAATGACTCAAAATGTAATTCAAGCTACTTGAATAATTTTCTAAATTGCAAAGTTTTGATTTAATTTCTATGATTTTAAACTTTCCAAATCCTTTGGTACTACCACCGCCAAGCCTAAAAGCTGGATTTTTTAGAAGATTTAAAATATCCTCAAAAGTACTTTTGTCTTCTTCAATAAATTCGATACTAAATTTAAATCGGCTCCCTTTATAAACAACTTCCTCATCAAATTTAGCTCCATTTGTTGTGACACCTTTGCAATCCATCACTATCTTTTATCACAGTGCTATCAAGTTTAGCCCCAGCACTAAGCCCACTACTGATATGCCAGTAGTCATAAAATTTGAGTTCGTATTTTAAAGTCATTATTTTGCCTCCGTAACTGAAAGGATTTGAAGTACATCGTAGATTGGGGTTTTATTGTATCTACTATCATTTTTATCATCAATAATCAACTTTTCATTACTTAACCCTTTATAGAGTTTTTCTAAATTATTTTCCATAATCTTGCAATTCCATTTTTTATTTTCTTTTATAATGTCATTGATTCTATCAAGCATATTTTTTGCACTTTGATTACTTTTGCTAAGCTCACTCATCCAGCTTCTAAGACGACTTATCGGGCTTCCATCACATCTATAAGCTTCTACTGTATTTAAAAAGTTTTCTATTTTTGGTTGTCCATCTTGACTCAAATAATATGGTCCAAAATCACATCGAATAGTTTCTTTATCATTTGGAATTGTTAATTCATCTTTAATAAACTTCTCCCAACTTTGAAAATTACTACTTTGGATATTGTGAAACATCGGACTTGATGGTACAAGTGATAGCTTTTGAGATTTTTTTAAATCTTTTGCATGTTTTTTTGTTGCTTTTGTAAGCTCTTCGGCTAAGCCTTCAGCATAATGAAACGGATATTTTTCGTTTGCATAAGCTATTCCTGCACAAGCGGTGAGTTTATGATTGGTATATTTTTCGGTTAATTCTTCAAACTTTTCTAAAAAAACTTTTGTGAATTCCAAAGCATAGTTTGCATCACAGATAACCGTCATATCATCTCCACCAAGGATAATTTTTCTTATTTTGTCATTTTTGATAGTTTTCTTTGCCTCTTCATAAGCTTCTGTGGTAGCTTTTTCAAGATTAACTGAAAATTCTGAAATATTAGAAAGTGTTGGAATAAGTTGACCTAACCCATTTCCGTCCGCATGAATAACGGCTAATTTACTTTTGCCATTTGAGATATACGATAATTCTTTTGATTTTTCAAACTCCTTATCATCTCTTCGCTCATTTTTAAACCAAATAGCATAAACATCTCTTTTTTGATTTGTTGCCTTATCCATATCTTTTTCAACTTGCGGTCTTGCTGTTTTAGGTGCAAGTTCCATAATATTAATACTCAAATCAAGAGGGATTGATGGTTTATTTCGTTGGGTTTTTAATCTTTTTTCTAACTCTTTTATAGCATCTTTTTGTTCTATGAATTTGTCTTCCATCTTCACAACCGCTTGACTTATAGTTATCCCGTAAGCCTTTTGCATTATCTTTTTTGGAAACTCTCGTACCACTTTTTCAAGCTTCTTTTTGTCATCAAAAATCGCTTTTATATTTCCAGCAGCGTTAAGCAAAATATTTTTATCGCCTTTTTGATAACCAGAAATTTTTTCAAATTCTGCTTCCAAACTTTTGACTATTTCACTAGCACCCACTATCTCTTGAAGCTGATTTGTCTTAAAAATAAACTCCTGTATCCCCTGTACCGAAGCACCATATAAATATTTACTCACTTGTGTTTCCTCCTTCAAAAATTAAATGTTTAATCAGTTTTATCAAAATATCTTTCTCCTTTGGATTGCTTGATGCAACAAGCAGGGTTAATGTCGTTAGGGCATTG
>CAMCYD010000181.1 GCA_945883785.1 Helicobacter pylori PMSS1 | reverse complement strand
TATACCAAATGAAATAATAAATGCACACTAAAACAAAGAGATAAAATAGTAGATTTGTAAAAATTATCTTGAAGCTTTAGCTAGCTAAAGTGAAAGAGAATTTTTACAAAGATGCATTTTAGGCTTTTTGCCCGAAGGGTAGAGCTATTATCTCCAACATACTGTAAATCTTTTTCAACTGTTACTACAGTAGCAATTGAAAAAGATTTACAGTATGTTGAAGCACTAGCTCTATTTTAGTATGTATTTATTGTTTCATTTGGTATTAAAATTTGGCACACATTGCTTTAGCAATTTGGTCAGAACAGTATAAGGAGAAAAATAAATGGCAAAAAGTTTATATGAAACACTCGGTGTTAGTGAAAGTGCAACACAAGCTGAGATCAAAAAAGCATACAGAAGTTTAGCGAAAAAATACCATCCAGATATCAATAAAACTCCAGAAGCAGAGGAGAAATTTAAAGAGATAAATGGTGCTTATGAAGTGCTTGGTGATGAGGAGAAAAAAGCTCAGTATGACCAATACGGGGATAGTATGTTTGGTGGACAAAATTTCCACGATTTTGCACGAGGTCAAGGAAGTGGTGTCGATATCAATGATATTTTACGAAATATGTTTGGTGGTCGAGGTCGAGGTGGATTTTCTAGCAGCGGTTTTGGAGGTGGAGCTGGATTTGGTGGCGGTGGATATGAGCCAGATTTGGATATCGAAGCGAGTTTAACGGTTGACTTTAAAACGGCAGTGGTTGGTGGGAAAAAAAGTATCACTTTAAATGGTGAAAGTTTTGATATTCAGATACCGCAAGGGATTGCAAACGGTCAAAAAATAAGAGCCAAAGAAAAAGGGAAAAAAGCACAAGGACACCCAAGGGGAGATTTGATACTGACTATAAATGTAAGTGAAGATGATGAGTATAAAAGGGATGGAGATGATTTATCATTAAAAGTGGATGTTCCTCTTTATACTGCTTTGTTTGGTGGGAAAGTTGAAGTGAAAACACTTTATAAAGATGTAACTCTCAAAATTCCACAAGATACAAAACAAAATCAAAAGATGAGATTGAAAGATTTGGGTGTATTAAATCGAAAAACAAAAGAGATGGGAAGTCTCTATCTTACTATCAATATTGTTTTACCAAAACTTGATACGATTCCAAGTGAGCTTGCCCAGATGATGAGAGAAAAATTACCTCATTAAGATGACTTACGAACAAACCATCAAAAAATATGCTCCCCTTTTGAAGGAAGTAACTCATATTCCAGCTAAGGAAGTTGAGATTTTACTTCTTTTTCTTTTAGAAAAAAATCCAATTTGGCTCCATTTAAACTATAAAAATGAGTGTGATTGTGAAGATGCTTTAGGAAAACTTGTCAAAAAACGAGCTACCGATTTTCCTATTGAGTATCTTACAAATCGTGCTAGTTTTTATGGGGAAAGTTTTATCGTAAAACAAAATGTCCTTATTCCACGACCTGAAACAGAGATTTTGGTTGAAAAAGCTGAGAAAGTTTTAAAAGAAATTCAAAATCCAAAAGTGCTTGAAATTGGTGTTGGAAGTGGCATTATCTCAGTGATGCTAGCAAAACTTATCCAAAATATTGAGATAGTTGGTGTTGATATCAATGAGGATGCTTTGGAATTAGCTACTTTAAATGCCAAAAAATTTGGAGTGGAAGAGAAGATAACATTTCTAAAAAGCGATTTATTTACCAATCTTAAGAGACAAGATTTTGATATGTGTATCTCCAATCCTCCTTATATAAAAAATGATTTTAAACTCCCTAAAAATGTAACTTTTGAGCCATCAAATGCACTTTTTGGTGGAGATGATGGGGATGAATTACTTAAAAAAATCATAGATGGAACGGTAGAAAATAAGATACACTATTTGTATTGTGAGATGGGATTTGATCAAAAAAATAGACTAGAGAAGTATCTTAAAAACTATAAGCCAAAATCTTGTGAATTTTATAAAGATTATGAGCAACTTGACCGAGGTTTTTGTGTAGAATTTTGACAACTCTTAAAGATATAATTATAATCCTTTAAAAAGTGTATTTTGAAATTGAGCTTATCAATTACACTTCCTTATTAACTATTGGTAATAATTTAGCATTTTTTACTTTGTTGTTATGACTAAAAACTCTTTTTGGATACTTTTTTATAGTAAAATACAATAAATAAGTGTCTCCAACCAATTAACTCTTTTTAGAGATTAATTAGCTGGAGACACTTACATAAAATATGGAGAAAAAAATGACAATCAAAAATAAATTAACAATGGGTATGGGGGTGATTGTAGTATCGATTCTAATCAATACATTGATGAATACTATAAATCTTAATTCAATCAAACAGTTAAGTGAACAAACAGCTCAAGAATCGGTCCCTTTTGCAATTTTAGCATCAGATGCAAAATATCAAAGTTGTCAAATCCAACAGTTTGTAACAGATAGTTCATTGACAAAAGATGCTGAAGTTATGAAAGAAGCCCAAAATGCTCATACAACCTTTTTGAATGATATGAATAAATTTGAAGAGATGTTTAAAAATGAAAATGATACAAAAGGTTTGGCAGATATTCAAGCTATGAAAGAGGACGCAACACACCTTTTGGAGACAGGGAAAAAGATGGCAGAAGCATACAAAATTGATCAAGCGAGTGGTGATAAGATAATGGAAGAGCTTGATAAAGCAACGATGGTTCTTGTAGCAAATGTAGAAAAATTGCAAAAAAGTCAGGTAGATGAAGCGGTGACTAACTCATCAGCTACAATGGATAAAGCGGTATATACTCTCTATTTGGGCTTAACTTTTGGAATTATTTGTCTTGTTTTTGGTGTGATGATTGGTGTGGTTCTTACCAATAATATTACAAAAGCATTATCACAATTACAAAAAGGACTTTCCTCATTCTTCTCATTTTTAGATAGAGAAACAAATAAAATTGAATTAATTAGTGTTAATAGTAATGATGAATTTGGTCAGATGTTTATTGAAATTAATAAAAATATCAAGAAAACAGAAATGATAATCTCTAAAGATAATGAACTTATAGCAGAGGCAAAAGTAGTTATGGCTAGAGTTACAAATGGTTGGTATAGCCAATATATTGAAAAGTCAACACCAAATCAATCTTTGGAAGATTTTAAAAATAATTTCAATACTATGATAAGAGCAACAAGAGAAAGGTTTATCAGAGTTGATGATCTTTAGAAACTTATACAAAAAATGATTATACAAGAACAATGCAAATGTCTCCAACTGATGAAAAAGGTGGACTTTTTGAAAGATTAGTTGTTGGAATCAACTCTTTGCAAAGTGCTATCACTGGAATGCTTATAGAAAATAAGCAAAATGGTTTAACTTTGAATGATAGTAGTAATGTTCTTTTAGAAAATGTAAATACCTTGAACCAAAACTCAAATGAAGCAGCCGCAGCTTTAGAAGAAACAGCAGCAGCTTTAGAAGAGGTTACAAGTAATATCTCAAGTACAACTACCAATATAGTAAAAATGGCTAATCTAGCTAATAGTGTTACTCAAGCTTCAAGTGAAGGAAAACAATTAGCTACTGAAACTACTAGAGCTATGGATGAAATCAATAAAGAGGTAAACGCTATTAGTGAAGCTATCACTATTATTGATCAAATAGCTTTCCAAACAAATATCCTTTCTTTAAATGCAGCAGTAGA
>CAMCYD010000180.1 GCA_945883785.1 Helicobacter pylori PMSS1 | reverse complement strand
AATTCAAAGATTTTGAGTATGAATAGTAGCAATTATTAGATTTTCACTTTAAAAATCACTTTTTGCTCCATGCAAATGGTTATTTTTAAAGTAAAAAGATGATGATTGAAACTGTTTATAATCATTTGTTTGAATTTGCAAGTGGCTCTAAGATTGTATATAGCTTTTTTTTGATAAAATCGCAAAATTTTAAAAAACGGAGAAATACAATGGAACAAACATTATCAATTATAAAGCCTGATGCAATGGCAAAAAATGTTGTTGGAAAAATCTTAGATAGATTTGAATCAGCTGGGCTTAGAATAGCAGCAACAAGAAAAATGCAATTAAGCAAAGCTGATGCAGAGGCTTTTTATGCTGTGCATAAAGAAAGAGGTTTTTTTAATGACCTTGTAGAATTCATGATTTCAGGACCAGTTGTTGTGACTGTACTTGAAGGTGAAAATGCAATGGCAATAAATAGAGAGCTTATGGGTGCAACTAATCCAAAAGAAGCAGCAACTGGAACAATTAGAGCTGATTTTGCTGATAGTATAGATGCAAATGCTGTTCACGGAAGTGATAGTGTTGAGAATGCTGCTAATGAGATAAATTTTTTCTTTGCACAAAGAGAAATCTGCTAGTCTAATATGAAGATAGAATTTAAAAAAGTCCAAACAATTGAAAAAGAGTTTAGCTTAAAACTAAATTCAGTTGAATTTTCAGGTACTTTTTGTAGAATATCGCAAAATTTAATAAAATTACAGTCAAAAATAGTTGGAAAATTATTAGTAGACTGTTGTAAATGTGGCGACGAACACTCTATAAATATTGATGAGAATCAAGATTTTATTTTAAGTGATGGTGAATTTTCATCTCTCAATGAACGAGAAGGCGAGATGATTATAGAGATTGAAAATCATATTGTAGATTTTGATGAAATTTTATCAAGTGAATTAGAATCTATAAAAAGTGATTATCATATATGTAGTAATTGTCAAAAAAATGATAATTATATAGACATAGAATATTAAAAAAACAAAGGATAGAAAATGGCAGTACCTAAGAGAAGAGTGAGTCACTCAAGAAGTGCAAAAAGAAGAACACACTATAAAATAACTTTAAAAAGACCAGTAAAAGATGTAGATGGGACATGGAAAATGCCTCACAATGTAAATCCTACAACGGGTGAATATAAAGCATAATGTTGAAAATTGCATTAGATGCTATGGGAGGAGACAATGGTCCTGCTCCTATTATTGAAGGTTTGTTATTAGCTTTAAAGCATAATAAAAATTTTTCAGTTATAGCTGTTGGGAAAGAGGAGTTGCTACTACCTTTAATTCCTCAAAAATTCAAAGATAGAATTGAAATATTACATTGTATTGATGTGATTAGTATGTCCGATACAGCTACTGATGCACTTAAGAGAAAAGATAGTTCAGCTTATATCGCTATTGAATTAGTAAAAGATGGAAAAGCAGATGCTTTCGTAAGTGCCGGTCATAGCGGTGCAAGTATGAGTTTGGCCACACTTAGAATAGGAAGAATTAAAGGTGTTAGTCGCCCAGCGATAGCTACACTTATGCCTACTGTCGATAAAAATACACTTGTATTGGATGTTGGAGCAAATGTAGATTGTGATGCAAAAAATCTAAAAGAATTCGCAATAATGGGAAAAGTGTATGCTCAAGATGTCCTAGGAATAGAAAAACCTCTTGTTGGACTATTGAGCAATGGCGAAGAAGAATCAAAAGGAAATGAAGTTAGTAAAGAAGCTTTTAAATTACTTGAAAGAATACCAAATTTTATAGGCAATGTCGAAGGCAATGATATTTTTAATGGTTCTGTTGATGTCGTCGTTTGTGATGGCTTTATTGGAAATATTATGTTAAAAACCGCAGAAGGTGTTGCAGATACAATTGGAAAAATCATAAAACAAAATTTAAGACGATCGCTCGTATCCATTTTAGGTGCAGTTTTGATGAGAAAAGTATTTAAAGGCTTAAAACTTAAAGTTGATTATGCTGAGTATGGTGGTGCACCGCTTCTTGGTGTAAAAGCTCCAGTGATTATAGCACATGGAAAATCAAATGCTAAAGCAATACAAAATGCAATATTTCAGGCTATAGCAGCTGCACAATCTGATTTAAATATCAATATAGAATCAAATCTTAATAAATACAAGGATTAATAATGTTCGCCTCTTTTAGATCTATCGGAGCATATGTTCCTTCTGAAATTAGAACAAATCAATGGTTCATTGACAGAATGGACACAACAGATGACTGGATTATTAAAAGAACTGGAATAAAAGAAAGAAGAATAGCAGCTTTTGAACAACTTACAAGTGATCTTGGTGTTGAAGCAGCGAAGATAGCGATTGAAAGAGCTGGTATAGATAAAAGCGAAATTGATTTGGTGCTTTGCGCAACAATCAGTCCAGATTATATGTGTATGCCTTCAACTGCTTGTTTGATAGCAGATAAATTGGGAATAAATGAAGTGATGGCATTTGATATAAGTGCCGCTTGTACTGGATTTATATATGCACTGAGCATCGCAAAAGCATTTGTAGAGTCTGGTATGAAAAAAAATGTTCTTATTGTCGGAGCTGAAAAATTAAGTTCAATTGTTGATTATACAGATAGAACTACCTGTATGTTGTTTGGTGATGGTGCTGGTGCAGCCATTATTAGCGCAACAGAAAATAAAGATGAAGCCATTATTGATGTTAGATGTAGTGCTGATGGTAGTCAAAAGGATTTATTATTAACTCCCGGGGTATCTTCTGGTGAAAAACAGTTTATGCAAATGAAGGGAAATGAGACTTTCAAAGTTGCAGTTCGGACACTTACGAGTGATGTTTTAAAGATTTTAGAAAAAAACAATATGACTAATGATGATATTGACCTTTTTATTCCTCATCAAGCAAATTATAGAATTATAAAAGCAGTTGGTGATGCTCTTTTGTTTAAAGATGGACAAAAAGTTTTAACAGTGGATAAATACGGAAATACTTCTTCTGCTTCTATTCCTATGGCTATTAATGATTGTTATGAAAGTGGAAGACTTAAATCTGGAGATGTTATGTTGTTGGATGCTTTTGGCGGTGGACTTACTTGGGGTTCTGCTCTTGTTAGATTTGCAGCTAAATAGGGTTTTACCTATTTAGCTTAAAAGCACTTCTTGATTTTTCAATCTGTTTTTTTTCTTCTGCTTCACTCATAAAATATTTTTCGACAGTAGCTGTAGGATTTATAAATAATATAGAATTATCTATACTTAGCTGAAAAATAGCATGATACGGGACGTGGCATACTGAACCAAAGTTTTCGCTTCCAAAACCAGCCTCAAAAGTTATATAAGTATCATGAAGTTGCAAACTTTCAAGTGTATAATTTGCTAATGAAAAAAGTGTAAACTTTGTAAAGTGCCGTTTAAGTATTTGAGGAATTTCTGGCGAAAATGTCACTCCATCTAAATTTGCCGTTAATGCAAATTCTTCACTTCTTGCAGCTAAAAATTCGATTAATTCTCTTACTTGCTTGGTCGTAATATCTCTGTATTCTTTACTGTGTATCAAATTATGTATCATAAAGTTCCTTCTATTTTAAAGTCCGTGATTATATCAAAATCAATCATAGCATTTAATAATCCTACTTTTCCTGACTCAACCCCAAAGCACCACAAAGCTTATACCATTAAAATATAAACTAGGAGCCTGTCGGAAATAAACTCACAACAATCTTTTCAAGATTCCCCGCTATTTTCCTCCACAAACACCTTATTTAAGCCATTAGTAGCAATTATTTTGGTACAATAAATATATAAATAAGTGAAATAATTATAGATTTTAGGGGTA
>CAMCYD010000179.1 GCA_945883785.1 Helicobacter pylori PMSS1 | reverse complement strand
GCCATCATTTATCCTTTATAATCGTTAGGTGTATTATAACACATAACGATTTAAAAGTCAATAGTAAATTATAGAAATTGTCGATAAATAAGGGTTTTATGATTGTTTTATAAAGGAAATATTGTTAGGTGTTTCGGGAATGCAGGTTAGAAGATACGAAACCTAATAGAAAGTTAGCAACAACACAAATAATTCCACAAATGCTTTTAAAAGTACATACTGGAGAGTTCTTTAACAATGAAGAGAAAAATAAAATACCTTTGATAGATGAGTATATTCATAAATCATTTTTAATGCATAAATCAACTAGAACTGCATCAACTCATAATGATTGTATCGGGATATATAAAAACCATATAAAAGAACATTTTGGTCATATTATGTTGGATAAATTGAAACCATCAGAAATTAAAATTTGGCAAAATACGCTTTTAGAAAAAGGTTTAAGTCCCGCTAGAATTCATACTATTAGAAATGTTATGACTTTAATGTATAAAGATGCTTTGGAAGATGAGATAATTTCTAAAAATCCTTTTACATTAGTAAGAACTCCTAGAATTTCTCAAACTAAAGTTTATCCATTCTCATTGGAAGAGATTCAAAAGATTCTTTCAGTTACAACGGGATGGGTTAAAAATTTTATAGCTCTTGCATTTTTTACGGGTGCAAGAAGTGGAGAGATGATAGGTCTAAAATGGGAAGATATTGATTTTGAAAGAAAACAAATCTATATTGAACGAACTATAAAAATGGGTCTAATTTCATCTCCTAAAACAGATAGTAGTATTAGAAGTATTGATATTTTGGATGCACTTTTGCCTTATTTGAAAAATCAATACAAAATAACAGGTGCAAAAAAAAGTTATGTTTTTTTAAATGATAACAATGAACATCTATATGATATTAAACGAGTTAGAAATACTCATTGGAAAAAAGCTTTGGAAAAAGCAGAAATAGAATATCGAACAATTTATCAGACAAGACATACATTTGCAACTGTGATGATAGAAAATAATGAAGATATACTTTGGGTATCAAATATGTTAGGTCATATCAACTCTACGATGACATTATCAAAGTATGCACGATATATAAAAAGAGTCAATAAAGATAGAGCTATATTTCTTCAAAAAATTGCTTGACACAATTTAGCACAGTTGGAGAAAATTTCGTCTGAAAAAGGCTTGTTTTAGGGATTTGTTTGAAGTGGCTCCGGATGCTGGGTTCGAACCAGCGACCAAATGATTAACAGTCTTATTTTAATAGATTCTTCAAGGTTTACCATCATTAATAAATATCACTCTACATACCTATAATAAGGCATTTATAAAGCTTATAAGATTCATCATCATTTATCATTTTTTATGTAGATTTTTCAATTTTGTATTAAAAATGTATTAAAAAATTTAAATATCACTTGGCTATAATCTATTTCGATTTTAAAATTTATTATAAAAAGTTTTAGGTTATTTTTCACTTGACAAAGTTCTATCTATTTTATATAATAGATAATATATTTTATAAAAAGGATAAAACATGCTTAGTGTTATATTTGGCAATAATAATGCTGAAAGAGTTTTACAATATTTACTTGCAAAAGAGAATGGTTATTTGAGTGAAATTTCAGAATTTTATGGTGTAGCACCATCTATCATAAAAAAACAAATTGATAAATTTGAAAATGGAAATGTAATCGTTGGAAAAAACATAGGAAGAACCAGAGTTTTTGAATTAAACCAACGATATCCATTTATAAAAGAACTTATTGCATTACTTAAACGAGCAAGGATGGCATACCCAGAAAATGAAAGAGAAGATTTACTTAGTCCAAAACGAACAAGATTTAGAAAAAAAGATAAACCCTTGGAATATAAAAATGAATCTAAGTAACCTTAGTCTAGAAGAACTTGCTTCTTATGTGTGTAGTGAACTTGAAAAGCGAGATATAAAAGTAGTATTATCGGGTGGTAGTTGTATGGAGCTTTATACAAATGCAATGTATTCATCTTATGACATAGATTTTGTAATGCAGTATAGTTATAGTGTTAGTCAAATTGAACAAACTATGATTGAACTTGGATTTAACATTGATGGAAAATATTATGTACTTGAGAATAGTAAATTTTTCATTGAAATTTTAACACCACCAGTTGCAGTCGGTGATGAATTTGTACAAAATTTTGCATCAAGGGATACAAAACTTGGAACACTTAAGCTACTAACACCAACAGATTGTGTTAAAGATAGATTATGTGGATGTTTCTTACACAAGGATAAACATTGTTTTGAACATGCCCTAGCAGTTGCATCAAAAAATGAAATTGATATAGCTAATCTACAAAATTGGGCTAAAGATGAAGATAAATCTATTCAAAAAGGTGTTGAAGATTTTATTTTTTCATTAGAAGTTTTACATAATCCAACAAAAAAAATATTCTCAAATATCTAATAGAATTTTGTAAAAAAAATTATATTGATATAAATGATGAACTAGGACAGCAAGATTTAATTGATGACTTATCGTATACATTTTTAGGAAAAGAACTATTTTCAAAATATTCAAAAAATGAACTTATTCAATTAATACAGGATAAAAAATAAAATGGCATTAATAAAAGCAAGTGATAAATATCCAGGGATTTATATTAATGAATATAAAAATGGAAATGTTGCATACTATATAAACTACCGTGATGATAATGGAAAACCAACAATTAAAAAAGTTGGAATGAAAACAGTACAATCACCTTATACCATAAAAGATGCATACGATACACTAATAGCAGTAAAACATAAACTTAATACAGGTGATGAACTTCCTAAAATAGTTGAAAAAAAAATCAAAAAAAATATTTTTTGATGATCTTTATGCTGAGTATGAAAAATGGGCTCAAAATAATCTTGATAGATGGAAGTTAGATAGGGGTGTTTATTTAAATCATCTTAATGATTTTCATAATAAAAATATAAAACATCTTACAACAGATGATGTTGAAATTCTGAAAAAGGAAAAATTAAAAAATTTTAGTCCAAGAACAGTCGAAAATATATTGCGATTAATCAAAGCTATTTACAACCATGCTATTAAAATTAAATTTGTTAAGCAATTGCAAAATCCACTACATAAAGACAGTATAGTAAAATTTCCGACAGTTGATAATCAACAATTAGGTTACTTATCAAAAGAAGATGCTGAATTAATGCTTACTATTTTAATGAATTATAGCAATAGGAGACTATATCAAATATCTGTTCTTATGCTATTTACTGGTGCAAGGTTTATTGAAGTTGTTTCATTAGAATGGAATAATATTTATTTTTCTGAACAATTAATATTTTTTAAAAAAATGAAAGGTGGAGATGAAAGATTTATTAAAATGACAAATCGTGTTTACCAAATACTACAAGATTTAAAAAATGAAGAAAATCTAACAAAGCTTGTAATTCCAAATGCAGTTAATACAAAATACATACAAATGCCGAAACAATGGCAAGATATTGTTGATAAACTTTTGCCTAAAAATAAAGATATGGGAAAAAATCGCATTACTCCTCACTCTTTAAGACACACTCATACGAGTTGGTTGGCACAAAAAGGTGTTAATATTTTACATATAAAAAAACAATTGGGACATAGAAAACTAGAAACTACCATGAGATATGCTCATATATCTGATACACAAAGATATCAAGAAATATAATACCCCAAGAAATTCGAACAACATTTTTCTCTTCTAAATTCCAAAACAACAGTCATTTTCGATAAATTCAGTCAAAATGATGTTAGAAAATAGATAGTAAACGGGAGTTTGTAAAATGAGTAGAAAAATGACTAAATACACCAC
>CAMCYD010000178.1 GCA_945883785.1 Helicobacter pylori PMSS1 | reverse complement strand
TTAGTCACAAAACAAAGGATTTAAAAATGTGTCAAATCTATCACTCTAATGCTAGAACAAACCAGCATGTAAGAAAAATTATACAGAAATCTAATTTAACAAATAGTGAATTAGCAAAAAAATACAATATCAATAGCAAAACGGTTGTTAAGTAGAAAAACAGAGATTATCAAGATGATAAAAGCTCATGCCCAGATAAAATACACTATGTCTTATCTAGTTTAGATAAAGAGATCATAAGAGTCACAAGAACCCTAACATGGATGGATTTAGATGATTTAGTAGATGCTCTATCGTATGTAATACCTAAAGCAAACAGAAGCAATGTGTATCGTACTTTAAGAAAATTTTAAAAAGACAATATGATAACAAAAACAAAAAAAGGAACTCGCGATGACTAATCAAAACAACCAAAACATAGTGGTCTATAATGATGGGGAACTGGAGCTAAAAGTACCAGTAAATGGGGAAACTATTTGGCTAAGCCAATCTCAAATATCAGAAGTATTTGAGACGAGTGTCGATAGTGTAAAAAGAACGATAAAGCATTATAATTTTGATGCGATTATCTCTGTGGGTTATAGAGTTAGCTCTATAAAAGCGACCAAATTTCGTCAATGGGCGACAACAGTTTTGAAAAACTATATTCAAAATGGCTATGCTATAAATCAACACAAAATAAATGAACTAAGGTTATCATCGCTTGAAAATGATGTGGCAACTATCAAGTCTCATATCAAAAACAACTCACTTGAACTTAGACATGGGATATTTTTCAATGGTCAAATATTTGATGCTTATATTTTTGTATCGGATTTGATAAAAAGTGCCAAAAAATCAATAACTCTTATCGATAACTATAGTGGCGATATTTTGAGGAGGTTATGATGATGGACTCAACTTTTATAGAAACAATGAAGCTCACATTTGAGTTAGCTGGAATTACTACTTTGATTTTACTGTGTGTTGGGATACCTCTTGGATATTACCTTTCACAAACTACATCAAGGTTCAAACCAGCGATTGAAGCGATAGTTTCTATGCCTTTGGTTTTACCACCATCTGTCCTTGGGTTTTATTTACTCCTTGCTTTTAGTCCAAAAAATAGTTTTGGGGGATGGCTTGATGAAAACTTTGATATCAGGCTTGTTTTTAGTTTTGAAGGACTTGTTATCGCTTCCATCATCTTTAGTTTACCTTTTATGGTGCATCCAATTCAAAGTGGATTCTCTTCTATTTCAAAATCCCTAAAAGAAGCATCATATATCTTGGGTAAAAGCAAACTACAAACTCTTTGGTCTGTAATGTTACCAAATATCCGCCCTTCACTTCTGACTGGAATGGTAATCACATTTGCTCATACGGTTGGGGAATTTGGGGTGGTTTTGATGATAGGTGGAAATATCGCTGGAGAAACAAAAGTTGCAAGTATCGCTATTTATGATGAAGTGGAAGCTTTGAATTATGGTTTAGCAAATCAATATGCTTTTACTTTATTTGTTATCTCCTTTTGTATTTTGCTTTTTGTGTATGCGGTGAATAAATCTATGGTAAGGAGTGAACTCCGATGATAGAGATAAAGATAACAAAACCCCTCCATACAGCAGATGGAACAATAGATTTGGTAGTCAATAAAGAGATACAAAACGGCGACTTTCTCACACTATTTGGGAAAAGTGGAAGCGGAAAAACTACACTTCTTAGGATAATAGCTGGACTTGAAACTCCAAAAAGTGGCACAATTATCGTTGATGGTGAAGTGTGGTTTGATAGTGAAAAGAAAATCAATCTCACTCCTCAAAAGCGAAATGTAGGATTTGTTTTTCAAGACTATGCCCTATTTCCAAATATGACAGTGAGAGAAAATCTTGAATTTGCCCTACCAAATAAAAAAGAGATACAAAGAGTTGATGAGATTTTAGAGATTATGGAGATAGAAAATCTTTCCAATATGAAGCCAATTCACTTAAGTGGAGGACAAAAACAAAGAGTTGCCGTCGCAAGAACACTGATGACAAATCCAAAAATCCTCCTCCTTGATGAGCCACTTTCAGCACTTGATAGTGCGATGAGACAGAAACTCCAAGATGAACTTTCCTCAATTCATACCAAGTTTGGCATCACATCTTTATTGGTAAGTCATGATATTAGTGAAGTTTTTAGACTCTCAAATCGTGTTTTTAAAATCAATTTAGGGCAAATTATAGATGATGGAAACCCAAGTGAGGTATTTGCAAATCAAAATATCAGCGGTAAATTTAAAATCGTTGGAGAAGTGCTCAGTATCAAAAAAAGTGATATTTTGTATATCATAGAAGTTTTAGCTCACAATGAAATCATCAAAGTGACCGCTATGAAATATGAGATTGAGGATCTAAATATCGGGGATAAAATTTTACTTTCAAGTAAAGCTTTTAATCCAATTTTGACAAAAATATAACTTATATGTTTCGTAAGGTAACGGTTTAGAAAAAGAATTGAGATTTGAAAAAAGTTGTCTAGAGGTTTTGGGATAGTATAACTTCTCAAAATAAAAAACTTAGGTGTCTTAGAAAAGTTTACTTTTTGTAAAGAATATATCCTTGTAGCATTAGATGGTACATATAGTAATTTACTATTATTCGATTATAATAGTTTCTTTTATTTTAAGTCCAAATCCATTTATTCCAACAAATGAAGTTCTGGAACCTGATGTTAGAAGTTTTATCTCTTCAATACCCAGTTTTTTCATTATCTGAGCGCCAATACCAAAATCTTTCATATTTTCTGTTCTTTCCTCTTTGGTTTCTAAAAATACAAGAATTCCACCTTTTGCTTTCAAAAAATTAATTGATTTTAGCATGGAATTTAACTTTTGATGATTCAAAAATAAGTTAATATCTGTATCTATCGCATGGAATTTTACTGGCGAAATAGCTTGTAGTCCCTTGAATTGAATAACTGTGTGTTTATTTCCTCTATGATCTTGGAAAATTATTTTTTCAACCTCTGTATCAAAAAATATCTCTTGTGAAGATGATATTTTTTCCACAAGAGATTCGTTGGCCATTCTATATTCAACCAAATCTGATATATATACTTGTACCATATTGTGTTGTTCTGCAAAAATATCAAGATCATCTCTTCTGGCCATCGTTCCATCAGCTTTCATTATTTCACAAATAACAGCTTCCCCTCTCAGTCCAGCTAATTTACAGAGATCTATACTTCCCTCTGTATGACCTGTCCGAACAAGCACACCACCTTCTTTTGCGATAAGTGGAAAAATATGTCCAGGCTTTACTAACTCTTGTTCTTTACTTACTGCATTTGCTAATATCCTTATAGTATCGTCTCGCTCTTTTGCACTTATGCCAGTCGTTGCTTTTGCACAATCAACAGATACAGCAAAAGCAGTTTCATAAGAAGAAGTATTCGCTTGTACCATAGGAGTAAGGCTTAATCTTTGTGCAGTATTTTTTGTAACAGCAACACAAATTAAACCTTTTGCATGTGTTGCCATAAAATTAACATGTTCAGGTGTACTAAATGCAGCACTGTAAACCAAATCACCCTCATTTTCTCTATCTTCATCATCAAGCATAATTACCATATGCCCTTTTTTTATCTCTTCAATAGCTTTCTCAACTCTTGCAAATGAATTCATATTATTACTCATCTTTATTATTAATTTTTATAAGTATATCAAAAATAATAAAAATTAACTGATGTTACGATAACCCAATCTTCACACAATTTCCAATAATGTTACTTTTTACCCAGCCATCAACTCCTTCACTTTCTCATATGAAGCCCTAAGTGCTTCGATGTATATTTTTTCTTTGATAGCAAAGTGATTCATTTTGTGGTT
>CAMCYD010000177.1 GCA_945883785.1 Helicobacter pylori PMSS1 | reverse complement strand
GATGAAGTTATAAATCCTACTAATTTTTTCAAGTTAATAATCCTTTAGTAATGTTTGGGTAGGATTCTAACATTAAAATAATAAAGGGTTGATTTATGAAACAAACTATTGGTAGCATACAAAAAGCTAAAAACAATAGAAAATTAACGATGATAACTGCTTATGATGCACTTTTTGCTAGGCTTTTTGATGACAAAGTTGATTTTATTTTGGTTGGTGATAGTCTTAATATGAGCTTTGCAGGGAAAAAAGATACTTTGAGTGCCACGATGGAGCAGATGATTTATCATACAAATGCTGTTTGTAATGGGGCTAAAAATACTTTTGTTATCTGTGATATGCCTTTTGGAACATATACCGATGAAAAGATTGCTTTATTAAATGCAATAAAAGTATTTAGAGAAACCCCAGCTGATGCTATTAAAATAGAAGGGGGGAAATCAAAAGCTCATATCATCAAAACTTTATGCGATAACTCTATTGCTGTTGTTGGACATATTGGATTATTACCTCAAAATTTTAGAAGTGAAGGTGGCTACAAAGTCAAGGGAAAAGATGAAGAAAATATCAAAAGCTTAATCGAAGATGCCAAAGCGATTGAAAGTGCTGGTGCTTTTTGCATTGTAGTTGAAGGGGTCAAAGAAGAAGCTGGTGAAGCAATAGCCAAAGCTGTCAATGTTCCGATTATTGGGATTGGTGCTGGAGTCAAAGTGGATGGACAAGTTTTGGTTTGGTCTGATATGCTTGGATTTTTTGATGAATTTACCCCGAAGTTTGTACGAAAATATTTAGACGGTGCAACTTTAGTTAAAAATGCTGTAGAGAGCTATAAAAATGATGTGGAATGCCAAAGTTTTCCAGATGAGAGCGAGAAATATTAAATCAGTAACTTTCGATTTAACGAAAAATTCAGTTACATCCAAAAGAATTGTCTCTTGTTCTTGTATATTCTCATAGTTTAAATTTTTAATTATTGATGAAATATACAAGGAGTAGTTCATTTTTTTGAACTTTCGCATAACTTTTATCAACTCCAAAAGATGGAAGGTTAAGATAAAGTTTTTGTAGCTCTTTATCCTCATAAAATCTCCCTTGATGAAAATGTCCTTCGATAAATATATTTGCATCGATATTATTTTTATACGATTTCAATCTATTCTCTGCAAAATTTTTAAAATTAGAAAAAAGATGAGTTAAATCTTTTCCTCTAAGCCAAAAATCTATCTTTTTTGTAAGCCAATTATTTCTATCAATTGCATTTAAAAAAACTAAAAGTGGGTGATTTCGTATGATTGCGGTATAAAGGTTGTACCCAAAAGGGGTAAAAATATCGCCATGAGCTAAAGCTACTTTTTTATCATTCCAATCAAATAGAGCTGGTTGGATTTCCCTTTGGAACACTTGTACATTTGGGAAAAGTTTTGATAGATTGTAATCGTGATTTCCCTCAAAATAAAATATCTGAGTAGTTGTGGAGAGTTGATTGATAAGCTCTATAACTTCCCTATTTTGTATTTTAAAATACTCAATCTCACCAGCCAAAAAATCAAAAATATCCCCCATCAAAAAAAGTTGAGGTGTTTGTAAATTGCCATTTTTGATTTCATACAAAAATTTCAAAAACCCATCTCGATTTGGATTGAAATGGACATCAGCTACAAAAATAGCCCCATCTTTTATCTCGTATCGGTTATGGGACATATGCTATTTTAGGTATTCCACAATTTTCTTCTACTCCACACATCAAGTTTGCATTGACAACCGCTGCACTTGAAGCACCTTTGAGAAGATTGTCTATACTACTATTGATAAACAAATCTTTCCCATTTTGTGCCACAAAAATATCACAAAAATTTGTTCCACTCGTATTTTTGATATTGACTGGCTCATCACAAATTCGGACAAACTCTTCATTTTTATAAAACTCTTTTAAAACACTTTTTGCATCAATATCACTCTCTAAAGTGACATAAACACTCACAAGCATCCCACGAGTTACAGGTATCAAATGGGGAACAAAGTTGATTTTTAGATTTTTGCCACCTATTAATTTTGCTTTTTCGACAATTTCAGGGGTATGTCTATGTTTAAATGGATTGTATGCTGTCATATTTTCGCTGATGTTGACGAAACTTGTCACATCTGTGAGTTTTTTTCCAGCTCCACTGATTCCACTTTTTGCATCGATAAAGACACTTATCCCCTCTTTGATATAAGGCAAAAATGGGGCAAGTGCAAGAAAAGATGCCGTGGGATAACACCCAGGGTTTGCTACAAGATTTGCACTTTTAAGTTCATTTCTATAAAATTCAGGCATCCCATAAACTGCATTTGGAAGATTTTCTTTATCTTCGTGAGGGCAATAATGTTTCTCATAAGTATCAAGTTCTAGCCTATAATCAGCACTTAAGTCAACAACTTTAAGCCCACCAAGAGCCAAAAGTTCTTTTGCAAATCCCATAGAAGCTTGATGTGGCAAAGCTAAAAAAACAAGTTCGCTCACAGCTTTGATATCGATTGGATTTGCTTTTTTTACTTCCATATCAAAAACACCTTTGAGCGATGGATGAAGGGCGGAAACAGTTGTATTCCCTTCACTATTCGCTACATAAGTGATAGTAAAAATTGGATGGTTGATAAGTATCTTAAGAAGTTCCAGTCCAGTATATCCACTAGCACCTACAACAGCTACATTGATTTTATTTGACATATTTTATTTCCAATACTTCAAACTCTTTTTTCCCGCCAGGAAGTACAGCGTGAACCTCATCACCCTCCTCTTTTCCTAGAAGTTGTTTTGCAAGTGGCGAATGAAATGAGATATGCCCAATATCAGGATTGCTATCAAATGAACTGACAATTTTATAAGTTATTTTACTTTCATCTTCAAGATTGAGGAGTATGACAGTTGACCCAAAACTCACTTTATCGTGAGCTAAAGTCTCTGGATTTATCACAATTGCTTTTGTGATGGTATCTTCAAGTTCAGCTATTTTTTTATTGACACTTGCTTGTTCTTCTCTTGCTGCGTGGTATTCTGCATTCTCTTTTAAGTCGCCAAGTTGTCTAGCTTCTTCTATAGCTATCAAAATCTTTGGTCTTACTATTGTTTTTAATTCATTCAAAAGTGTAGTTATTTTGTCAAATACTTCACTTATCATTGGCTCTTTTTGCATAGGAATTTTCCTTAAAATAATTTTTTGTATAGTATCAAAAAATCAAATAAAGTGATATTAATTATCGCCAAATTGATTTTTTCAAAAATGAAACAAAAAAACAATGGTCGACAACTTCACAACTTTACAAAAACTTAAAAACTCGCCCATTCGTCATCATCCTTTTTTGATGCTACGATTTGTTTCATTGGTATTTTTACAGGAATAGTTTTTGCTATAGATTTTGAAGCTTGTATTAGTGTAGAAGCTTTTGACTTTACCGTTACTGTTGGTGTTTGGACATGATTTTGTTTTCTCATTTCTTTCGCTTTTACATCATTTTTCCCAATAAACTCTTTTTCATTTGCATTTGCAACTACAAGTTTTGCAATACTATCTGTATCAACGGCTACATCGTGTGTTTGAGAAGCTATCATCGCATTTCTTTGTGTTTGTTGGTCGAGATTTGCAACTGCATCATTAATTTGGTTAATTCCACTCAATTGTTCTTTACTTGCCATCTCAACATCTTTGATAAGGTTTATAGTTTGTTCTATATTTTCATTTAAAGTTGTATATCCACTTATCATACTATCGGCTATTTTTTTCCCATTATTTGCTTTTTGTGTTGCATTTGATACAAGTTTTTTTATTTCATTTGCAGCATCCGCACTTCTTGTAGCCAAGTTTCGTACCTCTTGAGCGACGACGGCAAATCCTTTTCCAGCTTCACCAGCGGTCGCTGCTTCTACGGCTGCATT
>CAMCYD010000176.1 GCA_945883785.1 Helicobacter pylori PMSS1 | reverse complement strand
AAACAAATGATTATAAACAGTTTCAATCATCATCTTTCCCCTTTAAAAATAACCATTTACAGGGAGTAAATAGTGATTTTTAAAGTGAAAATCTAATAATTGCTACTATTCATACTCAAAATCTTTGAATTTGCAAGTGGCTCTATTATTATATAAAAATTTAAGTAGCAAAATAGATACATTTTAAAAAATTATGAGAATTTATTGTAATGGTTTGTTAAGATTAGTTGCGTAGAAAAAGAACTAAAACTAAATCATACCAAGAAAGTTTAAGTATGATTTGTTTTATTTGTTATTATATTAATTTAAGGCCAGAGAAGTGGTTTTTGTGTCGGTTTTTTTTGAAACCATTTCATATATATTTTGTCATAGATACCTGTTTTTACAGACTTTTGAATGATAAAATTTAATTCATCTCTTAAATTTGATTCATTTTCCACTAGTCCTATTCCGTAAGGTTCTATTGTAAAAGGCTGTCCTATAGTTTTTAAATTACCATTGCTTTTTTTAGCTTTTGTAGATAAAAATCCATAATCAGAAGTTAAGGCATCCACTTCCCCTTTTTCCAATGATTGAAGAGCCAAATCATAGTTTTCAAAATAAACAACTTTAGACAATGGCTGTATGACTTCAAAAACTTTTCCACTAGAAGCACCAGTTATTGCCCCAACAGTTTTACCTCCAAAATCTTTATAACTTTGAGCCACAAACTCTTTTTTTGCTAGAATTGCTTGCCCATCATAAAAATATGATATTGTAAAATCAATTGTTTTGTCTCTTTCAATTTTATGTGTCATTGAAGCAGCAACAACATCTACTTTGTTTTCAAGAATAAAGTCAATTCTATTTTTAGATGTTACTGGCAGTAATTCTAGCTTTACATTTAATTCTTTTGCGATATATTCCATGATATCTATATCAAATCCAATAATTTTTCCATTACTTGTTTTAAAACCAAATGGCTCAAAATCGACCTTCACACCAGCTTTCATAACACCTGCTTTTTTTATATCTTCTAATCTGTCACCATAAAGTGCACCGCCAAAGACAAATATACAAGAGATCAAAATCAATATATATTTCTTCATCACAAACTCCTTTTTTTAAAATTGTACTCTTTTTCTCATTTTATCTGCTCAATCCATCTAATCCTAGACTACAAATTAAATCGAAATCCTGCTCATGTTTCACATTTTCTGCATACACTTTTATATCCAATAATTCTGTTATTTTACATATTGAATCTACCAATGTTTTCTTATTGTTATCATTACAAATATCGATTGTATACTCTTTTGCAAGCCTTATGCAATTTGGATTAAAATCTTGAATTTGATTAATATTAATAAATTTAATATCAAATCTTTTAATCATCACTTCACTGCCGTTAGTTTTGACAATATTTGTAAAATTTTTAAATTCTTTTGGATATTTCGCTATATTGTATGCTGTCAAACTAAATAATAATTGTTTTGAAATATTCTTATTTGCTTTTATTTTTTGTTCTAACCAATATATAAATCTGCTATCTTGAATTGTTTCAAAAGATAAATTAATTGATATTTGATGTGTAATATTATGATTAATAATATAATCTATCACTTTTCCAACTACCATTTTATCAAATTCTATAACTTTTTGATGCTCTTCTGCAATAGATATAAAAGTACCTATTGGAATATTTTGATTATTTTTATCAACCATACTTGCAAATGCTTCTTGAATAAGTATTTGTTTTTGTCCATCTGTTTTTACAATGTCACCGATATATATCATATTAAATTTATCATTCTCAATAATATCAAAAACTAATTCTTTCCACTCCAAAAGACCTTTTGCCTGATCATTTTGTGCTTTTATATAAGCCTCATTTGGTCCAATTTGTTTTGCCATTTCATATGCTTCAGTAACACTAGATAACAATGTAGAAACACTATCAAGTTGAGTAAAAGGGATAACACCAATATGAGCTACATCTTGTATAGTGTATTTTATAGCTAACTCATCAAATTTACCTTTTAAAACATATGTTATTTGTTTTATCTCATCATATGTGCTTTTTTGACTAATCATCGCAAACTCAGAACCAAAAAATCTATAAGCTTTTGAATTTTCAATATCTTTAAGAATAGAAGCAAAATCAATTAAAAAATTGTTAACAGTATTTTTACCATTTGTATTTGCAAATTGCGCTAAATTTGAAATTTTAATCAGAAAAATATACCCAGAGTCTTTTGCTACAACAATATTTTTTATATCTGTATCAAATATCTGTTTGAGTTCCAATCCTGTAAGTTTGTCTTTTGTTAATTCTTGACTTATCACTTCTATATTTTTATTTAATTTCAAGATAATATTTTTTATTTTCGATGACATTATATTCATAGCAACAGATACTGTTTTTAACTCTTGTGTCCAAGGTAATTTTTCAATATATCCAAAGCTTCCTTGTGAAATCTCATTCGCTAATTTCTCAATTTTTTTAAGTGGTTTTAATATAATATTTATAAAAATTGCAACAATAATCATAGCAACAATAAATGCAATAATTGAATAAATAAGAGCACTTTTAACTTGTTTGTAAAGCTTTTCGTATGCAATTCCAGGATTTGCACTCACATAAATAATAGCGGCTACTTTCCACCCATCGTTTATTTCACTTTTTTGCTCACTTAAATGAATTGGAATCATATTGATAAACCATTGAGGAACACTGTCAAACTTCACTTCTCGAACTGAGTTAACTAAAACTTTTGATAATTGTAACTCTGTACTTGTTTCTAAAACTTTATCTTCTTTTGTTGCTCTAAAATGAATAGTAAGTTTATCATTATCTTTAAATGTATTACTTGGTATTAAAGTATAAATATGGTCTACAAGAATATCTTTTTTGACTGTTTTAGTATTTTCAGCTTTAAGTTGTGACAATTCATCAGTTAAACTATCTTCGTTGTTTACAAGTATTTCTCCATCCTTCTTATCAATTGAAACATTTGAAATATTCCATGATAAATCACTAAAAGCTTTATTTGCTTGCAAAATCTCACGATCTGAAAAACTATAATAAGCATCTTCTAATCTTATTGATTTATAAAACCCACTATCACCTATCGCATTAATGATAGAAGTAATTTCTGGGTCTTTTTTATTTGAAATCAAAGTCTTTATCATCATCCCTAAAGAAGTTGCAGTATCTTGTGCTTTTGTTGTTGACTCTAATTGCAAATACTCTTTTGTATTTTGTACTGTAATCACAAAATTACCCAAAAAGATTGTTAAAAATAGTATGGAAATAATAATATAAAGTTGTTTTCCTAATGACATATGCCTGACTCCTTAAAATTTACTCATCATAGTTTTCCATTGATAAAGATTGTTTTCGTTTTCTTTCTTCTCTTCTTTACCAATATTTTTGGCATCCCATAATCCATCAGCATTAAAACTATAAATCAATTTTAAATCATCTCTTTTGGAAGCTAATTCAAGTTGTTGATTGATATTATCTAAAATAATAGGGATAGAATTTGGTTGATTAAAATATGCCAATACCATATGTGCCTCTTCATATTGTGTTCTTTTATTTAATAACTTCACATATGATATTCTCAATTTTTCTTTTGGAATCCCAACTTGAATTAATGCAAAATACTTAGCAATTGCATAATCTTCACAATCTCCATTTCTTGTCCCTAGAAATTCCATGGGAGTTGCCCAATAATCTAGCACTTTCCAATGTTCTATATCAATCATATACTTAACATTATTAAAAAAATCATTTACAAGTTTCAATTTCATAATAGTTTTTTCATTTTTTGCTTTTATAATCATATTATCCCAAGCGACCAAAGTGTTATAGGATTTTTCTCCATATTTTTGTTTGATATTTTCTATCACTGAGGAAGAAAAATTCTCTAATGCCATTAA
>CAMCYD010000175.1 GCA_945883785.1 Helicobacter pylori PMSS1 | reverse complement strand
GAGTATCAGTATATATTCTTAGATTTTATGAGTATAGTCGATGAGCATGAGTTTATCAACGAATACTTCAATGCTATCTCTAAAAGCTTAAACACTACAGCAGACAAAGTTGTGGAATTTTTTAAAAAGATTTTGAAAATAAAGCCAAATATTTCAGTGGATTTTGATATAAGCGGAAATCCATCATTTAAACTTAACTTTTTACAAAAAGAAAATAGTGTGGTACTCAAAGAGGTGCTTGAACTCCCTTTTTTGTATGCAAAATATCACAACATTAGAGTCGTCGTAGTATTTGATGAGTTTCAAGAGGTCGTAAACCTAGGAATAGAAGATAAACTAAGAGCTGTGCTACAACATCATCAAGATATGGTTTCTTATATCTTTTTGGGCAGTAAAAAATCTATCATGACAAATCTTTTTTTTGATAGGAGTAAGCCATTTTACAAATCTGTAAAACATATACCTATAGATAAAATTGAAGCACACCATTGGCATAAGTATATTACGAGTGGCTTTGAGACAAATGGCAAAAAGATAGAGAGTGAGCACATAGAGATGATTTTGGAGGCATCCAAAGGGTTTCCATACTATACACAACAAATCGCAAGTGAGCTTTTTAATATCACTGAAAAAGTAGTCAAGAATGATTTAGTTGAAAAGGCGATAACCTCTATACTAGAAAAAGAGGAAGATCTATTTTTAAATGAGTGGAACCACCTAAGCCAACACCAAAAAAAAGCTCTCAAGTTTTTGGTTCATTTTGGTGGAGAAAATATCTACCAAAAAGAAAAAATGATGGAGTATAACTTCACAAGCTCATCACTCAAAAAAGCAGTTGAAGGACTTATAGCAAAAGATGTGATAGATACTAAAAAAAGCAGTTTTTATTTGCAAGACCCACTTTTTGAACTTTATTTGAGTAGGATGTAATTGTTGGAGAAATTTCTCGCACAGGTTGTGCGAGAAATTTTAACAATATTTTCAAAAATAGACTCAATAAAATAACTATTTTGTGAAAAAAACACAAAAAAAGCTTTTTATAAAAACTAAAATGGTACGATATCAAAAAAGCTATTAGGAAAATCAAATGTTACTTAGTCTAAATGTCGATAATTTTCGTTCTTTTAAAAATGGTTTTGAGTTTAGTATGGAAGCGACAAAGCTCAAAAATCTGAAAAGTTCAAATCTTTGCAGCGTTGGTACTATCGAGCTACTTTATTCATCTGTGCTATATGGTGCAAATGCAAGTGGAAAGAGTAACTTCATCAAATCTTTTGCAAAGATGAAAGCTATAATCAAAAATAGCACTAGCATAGAAAAATCAAAACAATACCCACACGAGCCATTTTTGCTAAACACTAGCACAAAAGAACAACCTACAAAGTATGAAATAGAGATAATCATAGAACAAACAAAATACAGATATGGATTTGTGATAGCAAAAGATGCCAAGATAGCAAAAGAGTGGCTTTTTTATAAAAATCTCAAACCTTATGCTCAAGAAGTGGAGCTATTTAGTAGAGTAGGTAAAAATATTGAAGTATTTAGCTACTACAAAGATACCAAAGCATTAGAATCCAAGACTAGAGAAGAGGCACTTTTTTTGGTAGTGACCGCTGAGTTTAATAGCGAAATATCCAAGCTTATTTATGATTGGTTTGATAAAACTCAAGTGATATCAAATATAGATACAAGACATTTAGAGGGCTATAGTTTTGAAAAGCTAAATGATCAAGTCTATAAAGATAAAATCATAAATCTCATCAAAAATGCAGATGTTGGGATATCTGATATCATAAGCAAAAAGCTTAGTATGGATGAACTAGAAGGGAAATTAAAGTTGCCAAAAGATGTGATAGAGAGCTTTCCAAAAGAACTAAGAGAAAATATCAAAGCAAATGGTATCACCAAGATAGATACTCTCCATATGACTTATGATGAACATGATGAGTTTCAAGGATATGAGGAGTTTGATTTGGAGTTTGAGTCTGATGGTACCAAAAAACTTTTAGCACTTTCTGCTCCACTTGTAGATAGTCTTATAGGTGGCTATACAGTATTTGTAGATGAGCTAGATAATAGTTTGCATATAGATTTGATAGAAGCTATCATCAAACTTTATCATGATAAAAGTATCAATCAAAACAATGCACAGCTTATTTTTAGCACACACAATACAAACTTACTCAATCAAGAGATATTTAGAAGAGATCAGATTTGGTTTGTGGAAAAAGATATCTTTGGGGCTAGTCATCTTTATAGTTTGGTAGAGTACGGCAAAGGAAAAGCAAGAGATGATTTGGCACTAGAAAAAAACTACAATGCTGGAAAATTTGGTGCGAAACCTAGTATCGGGAATCTGTGGTAGAGATATGGCAAGAAATACTACAAAAATAAGAGATGAGAAAAAAGCTGTACTTATAGCACTTGAAGATACAAAATCATCGAAGTATTATTTTGGGTCATTGGTCAAAGATGCTGGTCTAAGTGGTAAAGTGGTTTTTGCTAAGCTTGTAGGAACAAACCCATCAAAAGTTTTAGAAGCCATAACAAACACTCCAAGATATAAAAAAGACTACGAAAAGCGATGGATAGTGATAGATAAAGATGATTGGTCAAAGAGTGATTTTAATGGCACAATCAAACAGGCAAAAGATTTGGGAGCGTGTTGTGCTTTTTCAAATGAAAGCTATGAATTATGGGTTTTGCTTCATTTTGAAAAACTCCAAAGATATACAAATAGAGATGAACTAAATAAAAAACTCAATGCAATCTTTTTAGAGACTTTTAGAGTGGAATATTCAAAAGCAAGTAGTGATATATACACAATACTTAAATCAAGACAAAAAACGGCGATAGACAATGCAAAATTTTTAATCGCAAAACATTTGAGAGAGGATGGTGAGATAAAACCATTTGAACAAAATCCTCTGACAAATATTTATGAACTTGTAGAGCGTTTGGAAGCTATTGGGAAAAATATTGCAGTTGAATGTGATTGTTTTCCCATTAACTAGAATATAGGAATTTTGATGTTTGTGGTAGCAAAAGAGAATTGTGGGAAAAAATAGTAAAGCAGTATGCGAAGTTGTTTTAGAAAATAATTACATTGCAGATGTAATTGCTGTAAAACTTTAGTTTTGCAGCCAAACGCAACCAAAGATTTTGCTTCGAATGTTGAATGTTGAATGTTTAATTTTGAATGAGAGATTTTACTTCGAATTTTCTCAAAGAGAGTGCAAAGCACAAGAATGTTTAACTCATTTATGTTATAATGACAACATATTGTCAAAAAGGAGACTTAATGCAAGCAGTTTTTTATTCACAAGCGAGAAACAATCTAAGAGAGATTATAAACAAAGTATGCGATGACTTTGATGAATATATCATCACTACAAAAGATGATAAATCAGCTGTAATAATGTCATATGATGAATACAGTTCTTTGAAAGAGACAATGTATCTTTTATCTTCAAAAAATAATAGAGATAGGCTAAACGATGCAGTTGAGCAAATAGAAAGTATGAAATATATTAAAAGAGATATCGAAATATGATACTTGGTTTTGCAGATAGGGGATGGGAAGATTATCAACATTGGATAAATAATGATAAAAAAATACTCAAAAGAGTTAATCTTCTTATTCAAGATATCCAAAGGAATCCAAATGATTCGCAAGGGTTAGGAAAACCAGAAAGATTGAAAGAAAACTATGAAGGATATTTTTCAAGAAGAATCACATCAGAACATAGATTGGTTTATAAAATAGTGGATGATTTGATTGTTATAGCTCAATGTAGATATCACTATTAAAACGCAACCAAAGAGTTTACTTCGAATGTTGAATTTTTGTAACCATTCAGCACCTCATAATTTCCCTCTTCTTTCAAGCTGAATTTTCTTCATAAAATACCACAAAAAAACACTAAAATATTTTCAATATTTATATTTTAACATCCCTCATTTAAAGTGTTTATTAGCACTTTTTAGCTACAAT
>CAMCYD010000174.1 GCA_945883785.1 Helicobacter pylori PMSS1 | reverse complement strand
ATAGATATTTTAGCAGCTTTTTATGTAAAGATTTGTATAAAAAAGAGACTAAAATAGCTTATTTATAGATGTTTAATATTGGTTTGAAGAATCGAAAATATCTCAAAATTTTAGAGTTTTGGGATGGGGTTTACTTGGGGGTTACGAATATCTTGGGTAACGACCCCTTTAAATACACCAAAATCGTCAATAACTACAAGTCGTCTTATTCCATTATCAATCAATATATGCAAAGCATAACCAATACTTCTTTTTTTATTGACCGTAATGGGTGTTTGAAATGTAAAAATTTCAAGAATTAATTTTGTTTGGTCTATATCTTTATGAATTATTTCTAAAATATTTCGCTCAGTTAATACCCCTATCGGAATATTATTGTCAATCACAACAATTACACCTTGATGATTTTGATTCATAAGTTCAATAGCATCTTCCAAAGTCCCAGATTTATCTATTGATATATATTCTTTATACATCAAATCTTCAAGTATAGTCACGGCTAGCTCCTCGTTAAATTATGAGACTACTGCACAACAATGCTTTTGTCCAATTTTTTCATTGAACTTGAACAAAAGCCTCTATTGTATAGCGTTCTCTTTATTGTTCTGTTTTTCGTATTCTAATACTTAACTCTTTTAATTGCTCATCATCAACAGAACTTGGTGCTTGAGTAAGCAAACACTGTGCTCTTTGTGTTTTGGGAAATGCTATAACTTCTCTTATACTATCAGTTTTAGCTAATAACATAATGAGTCTATCAAATCCAAGTGCAAATCCACCATGAGGAGGTGCTCCAAATTCGAGTGCATCGAGTAAGAAACCAAATTTTTCTCTAGCCTCTTCATCACTGATTCCCATCAATTCAAATACTTTTGCTTGAATATCTTGCTTATGAATTCTAATGCTTCCACCACCAAGCTCTGTTCCGTTTAAAACAATATCATAGGCGATAGAGTCAATAGCTTCAAGGTCGCTTGTGTCACTTAAATCTTTTGGCATTGTAAATGGATGGTGTAATGCTTTTGTTTTTCCGTTTTCAGTCTCAAACATAGGAAAATCAACAACCCACAAAAATTCGAAAGCATCTTTAGGGATAATATCCATCTCTTTTGCTAAATAAAGTCTCAATCTTCCCATATAATCCCAAACTGTTTTTTTATCTCCAGCTCCAAAAAATACGACATCACCAACAACAAGATTTGTTCTTTTGATAATCTCTTCCAAATCCTCTTCACTAAAGAATTTTGTTAAAGGACCTTTGAGCCCATCTTCTTTCATTTGAAAATATCCAAGACCAGAAGCCCCAAATTTTCTCACATAATCTTCAAAACCTTTCATTTGTCTTTTTGAAAAAATAGTATCTCCATTTGGACATTTTAAAGCTTTTATTCTATTTTTCTTCGGATTTTTTGCAATATTTGCAAAGATTTCATTTGTACTATTTGCAAAAATATCAGATACTTCCATCATAGCCATATCAAATCTCATATCTGGTTTATCACACCCATAATTTTCCATGGCATCACTAAACGACATACGATTGAATTTTTTAGGGATTTCATGACCTGCAGCTTGAAAGATATTGTAAATGAGTTCTTCAGCGACAGCAATCACATCTTCTTGAGTGCAAAAAGACATCTCAACATCTATTTGTGTAAATTCAGGTTGTCTGTCTGCTCGCAAATCTTCATCCCTAAAGCACTTTGCAATTTGATAATACCTATCAAATCCGCTTACCATGAGAAGTTGTTTAAAAAGTTGTGGAGATTGTGGAAGTGCGTAAAATGCACCACCATGAACTCTTGATGGAACAAGATAATCTCTTGCACCTTCTGGAGTTGATTTTGTCAAAATTGGAGTTTCTACATCCAAAAATCCTAAATTATCAAGTGTATTTCGTGCAGCGATTCCTACCTTGCTTCTTAGTTTGAATATATCGTATGATTTTTGAGTTCTAAGTTCTAAAAATCTATATTTTAATCTTATCTCTTCATTTACTTTTTCATCGCCTAATTCAAATGGCATAGGTTTGCTTCTATTTTCAATAATAAGACTATCAAGAACTATCTCAATTTTTCCAGTTTTTAGTCTTGGATTTTCTAGTCCTTCACCTCTTGCCCTTACTTTTCCAGTTGCGATTAAAACAAATTCATCTCTTACTTTATCAGCTATTTCCCAAGCTTCTTTATTATCAGTTGGGTCACAAACAAGTTGCACAATTCCACTTTTGTCTCTTAAATCTATAAATATCAATCCACCGTGGTCTCTTCTGCTATTGACCCATCCAGCGACTGTGATTGTCTCCCTAATATTATTTTCTGTTACATCTGTGCAATAATGTGTTCTCATTATTATCCTCTCTTCTTAAGTTTATAAAATTTTGCGATTATAACGAATTGTATATAAAATACTCGTTTGACTATTGAATCCAACCCTTCTTCTTGAAAATATAAAGTGGTAAAATCGACGATATTACCATAAGACCAATCGACAATAAATAACCATATTCAAAATGAAGCTCAGGCATCAAATCAAAGTTCATCCCGTAAACACTAGCAATAAGTGTAGGAGGAAGGAAAATAACATTTACAATAGTAAACATTTTTATAACTTTATTTTGTTCAATACTCAAAACTCCTAAAAATATATTTTGAAGATAATCCAATCTTTCAAAGTTAAATTCAGTGTAATCAATAAGTGACTTTATATCTTTTAACATTATTTGAATATCACTCTTAAGTTTTTCAGAAAGTTTTGTCGACTTTAAAAATGCAGTTAAAATTCTTTGTTTATCGGTAAGATTTTCTCTGATTTTCATATTCAAATCTTCAAAAGCAGAGATCTTTTCTAGAATCTCTTCATCATCATTTTTATAGTCTGTAAAGACAAATTTTCGTAAAACTGTAATATCTCGTGAAAGTTTTTCAATAATATCCGCATCTGCATCAATTCTAATATCTAAAATGTGACAAAATATATCGAATCCATCTCTATAATCTTTGGGAGAAGCTTTGAACTTTTTATTCATCTCATCGAATGTTTTTAAATTTATATATCTTATTGATATTAGCAGTTTATTGTGGAGGATAAAAGATACAGTTTCATTTTTAGGAATAAGTTCATTTGATACCAAAAAGTAACTATTAATCTCTATTTTATTGCTTTCTTCCCAATACCTTGAGCTTATTTCAATCTCTTCGCTCTCTTGTTTTGTTGGAAATACAATATCAAAGTTTTTTTCAATAAAGTTTTTTTCTTTGATAGAGGGCTGATGCATATCTATCCATATGACATTTTTTTTCATCTCATCTGTTATAATATCGAGCGATTCTTCTATTTCGACTACCTTGAGTCTGTTGCTATTATTCATAGTATAAAATATTATCACAGCTAGCACCTCTTTTTTTTTGAATCATACAAAAAAATTGCTTTTTTAGGTATAAAATAAGATGTTTATTTGAAATCTATAATAATCTACAATTAAGTATTCTTTAACTACAATCGCAAACTTATTTACAAAAAAGGAAAAGATGTCATGAAAAGAACATACCAAGCACATAACACTCCTAGAAAAAGAACTCACGGGTTCAGAGCTAGAATGGCTACTAAAAACGGAAGAAGAGTTTTAAGAGCTAGAAGAGCAAAAGGTAGAAAGAGATTAGCTGTTTAGATAAACAACATCGGGTTAAGTCTACAAAAGAATTTAACCGAATCTACAAAAGCAACATTAAGTGGCATATCCACTCTTTTGTTGCTTTTTTTAAATCCTCAAATCAAACTAAAATCGGTTTTGTAGCATCAAAAAAAGTTGGCAATGCTGTTCATAGAAATAGAGCAAAAAGACTTCTCCGATCACTAGTACTCAAAAACGAATTATTTTTAATTCCAGGCGAATATGCCTTCGTAGCAAAAGTAGATATTCTAACAAGAGAATACAAAGCATTAGAAAAAGATTTTAAATATACTATGAAAAAGATGGGTGTATATAAGGTTGCTATTGAATAAAATATTTTTATATCTTATAAATTTTTATCAAAAATATCTCTC
>CAMCYD010000173.1 GCA_945883785.1 Helicobacter pylori PMSS1 | reverse complement strand
ATGAAGTGCCAGTGCAAGGCGGAAGTTCGCAGACTTACGGTAGTAAGTCAAGAAATTCCAACGATGCAATGGTGCTTTAGCTTAAACTGTTTTTAGAGGATAATTAGTTGGAGGCACTTATTAGATTTTCACTTTAAAAATCACTATTTGCTCCTTCGCAAATGGCTCTAATACCAAATAAAATAAAAAGCAGTATTTCAATTCCAGTCACTGCGAGGCAAAAATGTGGTAAGGTTTAGAGATATGTATTCCCACTTGGAAAGTGGGAACGAGATAACGAGATAAATAATTTTGTATTTCACGATTAATCCACGATTATTGTATACAGTACGATATTAAAAAAAAGGAGTTTGAGATGAAAAAGATACTATTTGCAGGGTTATTATGTGGGATGTCACTTTTTGGGGCAGAGTATAGTGCGATGAGTTTGGATGATTTATTGCTTCAAAAAGGGAGTGTTCCTGAGGCTGATAGAGCTGAATTCCAAAGTGCAATGCAATCAAAAATGGGTGCTTTAACCCCTGAAGAGAGAGCTAACATCCAAAAAGGAAATGGTGGACAAGGGCAAGGTATGGGAAAAAGCAATGGGCAAAAACAACAAAAAAAAGATGGAACAGGTGGCGGACAAATGAAGAAAAAAGGTTCAAAAAGCACATACTAATACCAAATAAAATAAAAAGTAGTATTTCAATTCCAGTCACTGCGAGGCAAAAATGTGGTAAGGTTTAGAGATATGCATTCCCACTTGGAAAGTGGGAACGAGATAAATACATACTAAAACAAGGATTTAAGATGACAATAGACACTATGGGTTCAGTGCAAACTCAAACTCAAATACAAACTAGAAAAATGGATGGAACGGGTGGCGGACACGGACAAGGCGGAGGTGGGCTTAAAGATGTGATGCAAAATTTGAGTGCTGAAGATAGAACAACACTTCAAGAGCAACTCAGTGCTATGAGTAGCGAGGACAAAAAAATAGCAAAAGAGCAACTAAAATCGGTAGATGGTACAAATTTAAGTAGTGAGGATTATTTGAGCGCATTGCTTATGGCTATGGGTACGAACGATACTTCAGATACTACTACAACTCAAGATGGATTTATTACAGAAATATATGCATAACAAAAATATCTTTTTGGTACAATCCGTTATGAAAATTTTATACCTTGAAGACGACATTAATCTTTCAAATACTGTTTGCGAATATTTAGAAGATGAGGGATTTTTTGTCGATTGTGTTTATGATGGAGAGGAAGCACTTGACAAACTGTACCATAAAAATTATGATTTGCTTTTATTTGATGTGACAGTTCCTCTTCTAAATGGTTTTGAACTTTTAAAATTACTTCGAGAACAAAATATCAAAACACCTACTATTTTCCTCACCTCTTTAAATACTATTGATGATTTGTCAAAAGGCTACGAACTTGGTGCTGATGACTATATTAAAAAACCTTTTGCTTTGAAAGAGTTACTTTTTCGAGTAAAAGCCCTTTTGAAAAGGGAATACAAAATCACAAATGATGAGATTTTACTATCTGAGAATATTATTTTTAATCCAGCAAAGAACACTATTCTCGTCAATGAAAAACATTTTGAAATAACTGGGAAAGAGGCTGAACTCTTAAAGCTTTTGTATAAAAATCGTTCTTTGTGTGTGACATTTGAAGAGATTTTTGAAACTGTATGGAGTTCTAGTGAAACTCATAGCGAACAAAGTTTGCGAACTTATATCAAAGATTTGCGAAAAATAATAGGGAAAGATTCGATAATAAGTATGAAAAAAAGAGGATATATTTTTGTTTAAAGGGGAGAAAAAAACTGTCTTTTTGATACTGAGCATCTACCTTGTCTCGACATTTTTAGTTTTATCTGCTATCTCATTTACCTATTTTATGATTGAAAAAGATAAATTTTTAAATAGTGTGAAAATTGAGCTTACACAAGATGCAAAGAATTTAAGTGAAGAGCTTAAAAGTTTGCATTCAGTGTATCCAAAAGAGATGATATACCCAAAATTTGAGAGTTTTGAAAGTGCTATTTTCGATATTGACAAGCAACTTATTTTTTCAACTTTCAAAGAAAATATTGATTTTGAGAAGGAGATTTATCGAAAAGATGAATTTACTTATTTTGTCTATCCTCAAACACCTTATTATGTAGGGTGTGCTTACATTGTTGTCAAAAAAAAGACAAAAAGATTTTCTGAAGTAGTTGACAAAAAGATTTTATTGTTGCCGTTATTGATTTTTCTGATTTTATTTTTTACATCCTTTTTTTTAGTTCGGATTATTTTAAAACCACTTCGGGAAAATATTGAAGCATTGGATAGATTTATCAAAGACACAACCCATGAGCTCAACACTCCTATTGCTATTATTCAGTCAAACTTAGAATTGCTAGAAGATGCAAATATTGATGAAAAAACGAATAGAAAAATCGAAAGGATAAAATCAGCAACTATAGCTATCCAAAATCTTTATGAGGATTTGGTATTTTTAACACTCAATCAATCACTTCAATCGTCGATACAAGAGGTGAATATAAACACAATTCTAAAAAATAGACTAGAGTATTTTTCACTTCTTTTCAAAGCAAAATCGCTTACAGTTCAGTTGGTAGAAAATAACAATATCACTCTGATGATTGATGTCGTAAAAATAACACGACTCATAGACAATCTTATTTCAAATAGCATCAAATATACCAATAAAAATAAAAAAATTACTGTTATTGTGGATGAAAAATCATTTATGATTCAAGATGAAGGTATTGGTATGAAAGAAGATGAAGTGGCAAAAGTATTTGAAAGATTTACGAGGTTTGATAGCGATGAAATAGGGTTTGGAATAGGGTACAACATCATTTATAGGGTGGTCAAAGAGTATGATTTGAAGATAAAAATTGACTCCAAAAAAGGGGAGGGGACATGTGTAAAAATAAGCTGGCAATAGTTTCACTGTTGCTCCCTTTGGTTTTGCTTGGCAATCCATTTGAGCAAAATTGTCAAGAATGCCATATTGCCAAAAAACAAATGGAGATGTTTATGAGCAGATATGTTTTAAAATACAGTAGTCAAAATAAAGTTAAAAAAGCCATTTTTCATTATTTGAAAAACCCAAAAGAGGAAAATTCTGTTATGCCGATGGGATTTTTAAATCGTTTTGGGGTAAAGGAAAAATCTACTTTAAGCGATAAAGAACTACAAGAAGCGATTGAAATATATTATAAAAATTACGCCCCAAAGTTTCAACTTTGAACTTTTATCTCTTTTAATTTTTCATTTGCTGCTTGAAATCGACATCGATTTATATACTCTATAGCTTCAGGAATCGAGTCTGTGATAAGATAATTTTCCATATCTACTTGCTCAATATAGCTATATTTCAACATGGTTTTAAAAAACTCTTCCAAAGGTTTATAAAACTCTGTACCAAAAAGTACAATTGGAAATTGACCAACTATTTTAGTTTGCACCAAACAGAGTGCTTCTGATAATTCATCTAAAGTACCAAAGCCACCAGGCATAACAACAAAACCAACAGAATATTTTACAAAGCTCACTTTTCTTATAAAAAAATATTTGAAATGAAGTGCTATTTTTACAAATGGGTTCATTTTTTGTTCTTTAGGTAATTGAATATTAAGTCCAACAGAAAAGGTATCAGCCCCTTTGTTTGCTGCTTCCATAATCCCACCACCGCCACCTGTGATGATGGCATACCCGTCTTTGGATAAAATATTTGATATTTCATATGCTATTTGATAATACTTATCATCAGTTTTGGCTCTTGCACTTCCAAAAATTGAAATAGCTGGAGGAAGTGTTCCTAGTTGTTCAAATACATCTGTAAATTCTCCAAGAATTTTAAATAATCGCCAAACATCTTTCTCTGTATTTTTATTATCCAAAAATTCTTTTTCTAAAGTATGCATACAGTCTCCTATAAATAAATTTCTTTTTCATTTGTTTTGGACCTTATAAGTGCCTCCAACTAATTATCCTCTAAAAACAGTTTAAGCTAAAGCACCATTGCATCGTTGGAATTTCTTGACTTACTACCGTAAGTCTGCGAACTTCCGCCTTGCACTGGCACTTCATCTTAAACTCTTTTTTGTAGAGTTTAATT
>CAMCYD010000172.1 GCA_945883785.1 Helicobacter pylori PMSS1 | reverse complement strand
TGCCATCTTTTATCCTTTATAATCGTTAGGTGTATTATAACACATAACGATTTAAAAGTCAATAGTAAATTATAGAAATTGTCGATAAATAAGGGTTTTATGATTGTTTTATAAAGGAAATATTGTTAGGTGTTTCGGGAATGCAGGATATACGGAAAAATAAATAGCCATAAGACCCATAACCATCAATGAAGAATAGACTAAATGTGAAATACTAGTATAGTTTTTTATCCCATTTAAGAAAACATAGCCTATTGTTGCCAAATATCCAAAAATAAATAAACTCAATAGTGCTATTATCCAGTTGGTACCAAAAGCAGAAACTATACGAGTAAAATAAAGTGCAGTTATTGTTTGCCATCGGTTTGGTTCCTGAGAGTCTTTATTTTTCAGCATATCCAAATACAAATCTTGTTCTAGTCTAAAGTATTTATTTGCTTCTGTAATATTATTTTGTTTTTCAAAATGTGCTTTGATTAGTCTTGCACTTTCTTTGTTGAAAAAATGTTTTTTTTCGAGAGTTACATATTCCGCATCTTTTTTATATCCTGTGAGTCCTAAAAGATTTGCTTCTTTAAAAGAAGCTCCTTGTAGATTTATCCTATGAAATTGCATCTCCCAAGCAATCCACATCTTTTCAAATTCTACTCGTTCAAAATCAGCATCATTTTCAAAGACACTATAAGAAAAATTAGACTCTTCTTTAAACTTTGTACCCACAAACCAAACATTACCTTTAAACCTAGCACGATCAAATTGTACATCTTTAAAAAAAATACTTTCTGTAAAGTTTGTCTCTTTTTCAAATCTTGTACCTATAAATATAGTAAGACTTTCAAATCTTACTTCCATAAAATCAACATTTTCAGAAAACTTAGTACCACCAAAATCAGCTTTACTCCAAAAAGTTGCATTATCAAATGATATTCGTTCATTGATGTTTAATGTATATTCTTTTTTAAATCCTGAGAAATAAAATGGTGGAAAGTGAATATTGTTTAACTTTATCTCTCCAGTTTGTAATGAAATAACTTTGTGGAGAGATTGTTCAAATCTTTCTATTTTATCAACAGAAGAACTCCAATCTTGATTTCCACTTATATCTAATGTAAACCAACCATTTTTTGGCTCAAACAAAATGTCATATTCTTCTTGAGAGATTTTCTTTTCTTCTAACATCTTTTGAATTGTTTTATTAACTTTTTGCATAGCTATATACCTCCTAGCTTAAATATTTTTATCAACAAATGGGCAAAATACCCATTTGTACCGCATCCCTAAATACCAAATTTTTAATCACATTTTCTCCAAGAATTTGCATTATCCCAAATATAGTCATTTACATAGATTTTATTTCCATTTAGAAAAGTAGTTCCCCCTTGGTCAGTAATTTTAATTTGGATTTTATTTCCAGATACTTTTTCCACATAGCCTTTTGTTTTAAAAGCTAAAAAACCACTGTAAGTACATACTTTATCCCCGACAGATTTTTTCTCATCATATAATGCTTGTTCTCTTTTACGTATTTCTGCATATTCTTTTTCTTGGAGTTCAATTTCTTTTTGCTTTTTCATCTGTGCTAATTTTTCTGCTTCTTTGACTTGTCTGATACCATTATTGGCACTTTTGACAAATGATGAATTTGGGTATTTATCTATAAATTCTTCATATGCTTTAATGGTATGTTTACTATTGGCAAACTCGAACTCCATTGATATCTTTGTATCATTATTTACTGCTTTGAAAGATTCGATATCAAGGTTGTTATTAAGAGTAATATGTGGTATAAGTTTTTTTGCTAAAATATTTTCTTTTGTTTGTTTGGCATTTGCTAGTGATATATCAAATTCAACAGTTTGTTTAAATGATGTATCATTTGATGAAACTATAGTAGCTTTCATTTTTGCTCTATCCGCATCGTATGATATATCTTGAAAAGTTGGATTTCCTAAAAAAAGTCCACTTGCTTCATTGATAAACTCTTTGTATATTTTGTTTCTGTAGTTTTCATCAGCAAAAAGTTTTTCTTCCTCTTCAAATTCCATTTTTGCTTTTTCGATTTCATTATCGTATCTCTCTTTGTTGCGAAGATTTTTTGTTTCTATATTCTTTTTGGTTTGTTCCCATTCAGCTATTGCTTTTGCTTGTCGTTTTTCAAAGTCAACAGTTGTTTCAAATTCTCCCTTTGAGAGCATTGGTATTTGAGGAAAGTCAATAGTGCTATACATTGGTACATGTCGTAACTTCGCTCTTAATTGAGCATTTGTAGCTATTTTTGCATAGTGTTTTATCTTGCTTTTGGTGTCAAGAGAATGATTGCTTACCCCTTGAAAAGCAGTTCGTTGTGCATCAGATATAGGCTTAACTGCTGAAAATAGCCCCGCAGAATATTTGTATCCCTCTCCTCTCCAGTACCCACTAAAATGGTTCATTGTCTCAAAATTATTGTTTCTAAAATGTGTACATTGTAACTTATTATATTTAGTATTTTCGCATCCTAGACTGTGGTTAAGATGATATGTATAAATCTTTTTATTTAGAAAATTATCAGTTGATGGGAGACTCCATCCTTTCATGCCACCAATTGAAAAGTTTTTTGAATCAAACACCATTGTTGTCTTAAATCCATTGGTAATTGCATCATAGGTCTCTGTGCCTCCTTGGGATTCTCGCAAAAATACTTTTTCTGGATTATCCTTATTATTGTCCACAGAGCTTGTAATATAGATTCCTTTAGCTGTTACATCTACTTTCGGAGGTAATGCAATCAAAAGATTATCTTCTGCTGACAGTTTAAAATAATTTGGAATTGTATCATTATCACTTTCCCAAATTATATTGCCTTCAAATTGAAAAGCCTTTTTGAGTTTTGCAGTGATATTTTTATCACTATCAAGATTTAGCGATAATGCTTCATTTTCATACCCATCTTTTGAAATAATCATAGTATGAGTTCCCTCTAAAAGTTCCATATTTGGAGTGTATGGAATATCGCCAACTTTGATAGTCACCCCCTCCATCGCTGATACATTGAGTTTGTATTTCATTTTTGGTTTTTCAATCATTTTTTCTGGTGTATAGTTTGACTGTCCCCCGCAACCATTGAGATAAAGTGCCGCCGAAAGTGCTAGAGGTACAACTGTAAGTTTGTAGTTCATGTTATTTTCTCCTAGATTATTAAAATTTTGTTTGATTTGTAGTCATTATGAACGAAGTGAAGTCATCCAAAACTAGTAAAATAGTGTGGATTGCTTCGTGCCTCGCAATGACTGTGTTGAAATAGATTTAGGGTGAAGCACTGCTTAGAAGTAGTTTTTGGTTTTGTTTGAAAAGTTTTTTGGAAGTATTATTTAGATAAAAATTATAAAGCTGAAGGCTTTTTACTCTCTCTCTCTCTCTCGAATTGTAACATTAATGTAACCTTAAAATTTTTAGTTTGAATAAGTGTATAAAATAGAATCTAAAAGATTACTGAAAAGAGAGTGGTTTTTTGAGTATTTTAAAAGATAGATTCTGCCCACTGAGTAATCGGTCCTCTTAGGACTTTTTTGAGTTTAATCGCATACAAATTGACATATGGGTTTTCATTTTTTGTCGATTTTAAAAGTGTTGTAAGTGCATTTGTATATTTATTGACATAAAAATTATCAATCTGTTTATTACTTCCCAAAACAACAACTTTACAACTACTATCAATCCTACTTAATACCATTTGCATTGTTTTATTGCTCATATTTTGGGCTTCATCAACAATCACAAAAGATTCACTGAGAGTTCGTCCCCTCATCTCCCCTACCCACATCGTTTCGATATTGTAGTTTTGGATAGTTCGCTCAACCCTTTCATTTATCTCCTCATCTGTAGGAGGGGTGTAGACTTTTTTATTGCCATTTTTATTTTTATGTTCACTTCTTGCCATATATCGCAAACTATCCATCAAAGGGTGATTATAGATTCTAAACTTCTCTTCAAGTCCTGGGAGATATCCTACATCTTCACCCTTATCAACCTGCATTCCCGAAACACCTAACAATATTTCCTTTATAAAACAATCATAAAACCCTTATTTATCGACAATTTCTATAATTTACTATTGACTTTTAAATCGTTATGTATTATAATACACCTAACGATTATAAAGGATAAATGATGGC
>CAMCYD010000171.1 GCA_945883785.1 Helicobacter pylori PMSS1 | reverse complement strand
TATTGGATAAACTTGATGTGATTGAATGTTTTCAATATAAAAATAATAATTTAAAAGTCGGAGAGATACTCCAAAAACAAAAAGATATTTATGACAACCTAGGCATTGAAATACCTAGCTCGTTATGAGTTGGCGGGAATGCAGGTTATATCCTGGATGGTTATCTAGTTTTTTTATCATCTTTAATGCTAAATCGATAAAAAATCTTTCATTAAAGAGTCTACTTTCACTAAGCGACATAGAGTTCTTTAACCCATATTCATATCGTATTTTAAAATAAAAGGTTGTTGGATTGAGTGAGAGTTTTGCTATAGTGTGACTAAGATACCTTGCAAGTATTGTAACCCTTCTATATATTTCACCTCTATCACTAATAGCTTTAAAGTTTCTACTTATCCCAATCCCCCTTCTATCACTATAGGGGATAACCTTTTCATTATCAGTGCCACATATTCTTTTATAGAGATCTCTCCCTGTTTTTCCATAAGGGGTTAATAGGGTAGGGCGCTCACGAAGTTCACCAAGGGTTTTAACCCTTTTACTATCAAGCATTTTTCCCAATGCACTTCCAATCCCTGGAAAATCATGAACCGAATAATCTTTTGTGAAATCTAAAACATCTTTCTCTTCTAAAACAAATACCCCATATGGTTTGATTTTATCAGTTAGGAGTTTGGCTATCCATTTTGATTTGCTAGCAGCTATTGTTATTGGTAAATCAAATTTCTCCATAATCTCATCTCGTAAATTGGTAATAAACTCTAATGTATCTTCATCTTTTATCCAATTGTCCAAACACCCTGACCACTCATCTACCGATAAAACCTCCAACACAGGGATTTTAAGTTCCAAAAATGCTTTTAATTTCGCGGAGAGTTCCACATAAAAAAGATGATCACTTGGTATTACTATAAGATCTGGGCACATCCTAAGAGCATCTCTAAGGGGTGTTCCTGTTTTAATCCCATATTTTTTTGCTTCATAGCTTTTAGTTATTACAATCCCATGGATAGTTCCATCTTCATCAATAAACTCTTTTTTCCAAGCATTGGTTATATGATCAGCATAATAGTTTGTTCTAAATTCAAATGCACTATTAAATGCTCCAGCTCCACCAACCAGCACACCACTTTTTTTATTATTGCTAAAGATAGTTTTATCACTCCCTTTTACAATAACAACATTTTTCCCTTTTAAAAAAGGGTATCTGGTTCGTTCAGCCGAACAGAAATAACAATCTAAGTCTAAATGTATCTTCATATCTTTTCCAATATCTCTAAAATTAAAGGAACTATAACTATAATTTCACGATAGAATAAAAAAGTTAAATAATATTTAATTAAATAGGAAACTAAATGGAAATAAAAGAGATTATTGAAAAACTAAAAGATATCCTATCGTTAGAACTTCAAACAAAAAGGGTATTTGAAAAAGATGTAGCACACGCTCTAAACCTCTCAAAAGAATCCCTCTCAATCTTGAAGAAGAAAAACGGAATCCCTTACGAAGCAATAGCAAAGTTTTGTGCAAAGAGGAAGATATCAATTAACTGGGTTTTATTCGATCAACTCCCAAAATCTCTTGAAGAGGAAACAAACAAATACACAAAAATAAAACACTTCACCAAAATCAATGCAAGTGCAGGGGGAGGGGGGATAAACTTTGATGAGGAGTATGAATATCTTTCAATTGATAAAAAACTCCTAGATTCCCTCTATAAATCAAATAATGCTAATCCAAACTCTATTGTTGCTTTAAATGTAATAGGGGACTCAATGGAGCCAACCTTGCAAGATAAAGAGGTGATTCTAATAGATACATGTGATAATGAACTAAAAAATGGTGGAATATTTATAGTATCAACCAATAGTGGATTGTTTGTAAAAAGGATAGCTTTTAAAATTGATGGCTCACTTGAACTTATCAGTGATAATAAAAACTACAATAGTGAAATACTCCAAAAAAACGAACTAGATTCTATCAATTTTTTAGGTAAAGTGATTGGGAAAGTGGCAGTGGTTTAACACCACAACCAAATAAAATCGATTATAATAGATTTTTTAAATGTAAATAGGAAAAAAAAGAATTATAACATTGCCTATACAAAGTGATTATGAGACGGAGTTATATGAAAACTAGAAAAATTAAACTCAACCCACTATTTAATCCACCTGTTACAAAAACAGATGATATTGAACTCTATCCAAATGGTATATTTGATTTTAATATCACAAAAATCAAAGAAGATATAGAAGATGGGATACTTATTCCAGCAATTGAAGAGATTTTACTTCATGATTGGTTTAGGGAACATTATGAAAGCAGATCACTTGATGAAAGTTTTGTGATGAGAGCAAATATAGAGATACCTGTAATTCAAGCAGAAATACGAATTGGAAGATATGAACTCATTGATGGAAATCATAGAATGGCAAAAGCAAACAGAACCAATACTCCCTCTATTAAATCTTATAAAATACAAGGGGAGCAATTAGCTAACTATTGCAACACAAAACTCGGCTATGAAGCCTATGTCAAGTACTGGAATGAAAAACTAAAAGGATAGAACAATTATGAAGAAAATATTTTTAAGTCTAATTACAATAGCAATTTTAAATCAAACAGCATTTTGTGATGAGGAAGAAAGAGAAAAAGATTATATTAAAGTAGGGCAGGAGGCACTTTATAATAGCAATATTCAAGAGGCATATGAGGCATTTAAATATGAATGCCAAAATGAGATGAAAGATCAACTTTCACGAGCAAATGGTTGTTTATTTGCAGGTTATGCAATGGAGTTAGCAAACGAGAAAGAACAAGCAATAGAGTATTACAAACAAGCTTGCGATGAGGAATCAGCGTATAATAATAGTAGCAAAAGGGGCAAAGCTTGTTTAATCCTCAAAAAATATGAAAAAACAAATCAAAGTGGCTTTGATGGGATGAAAGATTTTAGATACCTTGATGCTCTAAATACTATTTTTATCAAAGAGGAGGGGGAGTTTGATGAAACAACCTCACAATGTAATTTAGAAACAACTCTTACCAATACAAAATCACAAAAACAACTCGTAGATTACTATGCAGAAGGGTATGCAAGTAGATTTGATGAGATGGAAGAGATGTTAAAAAATTATTCTCTTAATACATCCGCTGGTGTTGAAGAGATGATAGCAGCTAAAATTCTTCCAGAATATTTTGAACTTACTTTAGAAAAAGCTCAAAAAAATGGGAAAAAAGTTGTAACTGTTGAGACACTTGTTTTGGCAAATATTCTCTTTAATAACTACTATAACCTATCAAGTTACCAACCAAATATCTATAACTTTATCGATAAAAGTATGCTGTTAAGATCATTTCTTATTGCAAATAAAATAGATGAAAAAGAGTTTGATAAAGATAATTGTAGACTCTTTTATGATGAAAATATTTATTTTGAGGATTTGAACGGTTTTGTGAATCTGCTTCAAGAGAAAAATAAACCAGCTCATAAGCTTGCATATCTCCTTTTAACAGATAGTTCAAATAAAATAATTATAGATTTTTTATTGCAAAATAAAGATACAAAAAATAACTATCTTGATATGAAAAAACATTTCCAAGAGATTCGTATCCCATTTGATGCTACTAAAGTAAAATTGGAATCACAAATAGATGAAGCTCCACAAGAACCAAAAGCTGATGAAGTTCAAAAAGAAGAAAAAGTTGAAGAAACAATTCAAGAAGAGGTGGAAGATAGCTCAAAATATCTTATCAAAATTGATTCAGCTTTAATCAATGAGTATAGTGGAATCTTTAGTTATCTCAAAGATCAAAGAATTGAGTGTCAAATGGGGGACTATGAGCAATGTGCATATGTTGGCAATAAATTATTTCGAGAGGATGAACCAGCTTTAGAAAAGTTAGGTTTGGAACTTATCGACAAAGCTTGTGAGAATAAAATAGAGCATAGTTGTACACAATTAAAAGAGATTTTCGAAAAAAGTTCCACTTTTTGCAAAAATCGGACTCACTTGAACACCAATTTCAGAAACACTTGAACAGTGTTTACACTTTTACTTGAACACTGATTTCGGAAACACTTGAACACTTTTTCAGTGAGACCGAAAAATCAGTTTTATTTAAGTTAAGGATATTTTCTAGATTAACTATACTTC
>CAMCYD010000170.1 GCA_945883785.1 Helicobacter pylori PMSS1 | reverse complement strand
GGTCTGATGTACCGAATTGGAAAGTAATTTTTGATAACAATCAATCTGAGATAAAACAAACTATAAGCGACCAGCTAAATAGCAATTATCACAATCTTTGTGATATTCCGTGCGAAATTACTATCACAATGTAAAAGTCTAAAAAATATACTTCTTTAGAAATAAAGAATTTGTGATTATATAAAAATGGTTAGAATAAGCTAATAATAAGAGGATATAAAATGAAATGTAATAACTGTGGAAGTGAAAATTTAGATGGTGCTAAATTTTGTAATAATTGTGGTACAGCTCTTGTAGATACTCATTCTAAAAATATTAATGCGAATGTAAATTTAAATATAAAAAATGAAACAACAGAACGAATTATTAATGGTATTGATGGCAGGTTAAAAAGTGGCACAGGTGCAATAAAAACTTTTTTTAAAATTGTAATACCGATAGGTATCATACTAATAATTGGTATTGCTAGTGTAGAATTTTATCAAGAAAAACAACAAGAAAAAATAAGAGAGCAACAGCAAAAAGAAAATTTTGAACGACTTGCTCAACAAGAAGCACTATTTAAAAAAGAATTTTATAATCATGGAAAAGGGAAAACACTCTTCTCAGATGATGGGAAACAAATTAATGTTGTAATAAGTGATATATCTATCGACCACCTAATGGGTGAACCAATAGTGCAAAGTATGACAATAAATGGAAGCAATGTCTATGGCGCATCGCCCTTACAAAGTGACTTTAATTATATTAATACATCTGATAGAATATATGAGACTGATAATAAACAAAAACGATATAAAATACAATGGGATGGTAGACATATAGTCAATATTCAGGAACTAAAAAAAGACAATGATTATGAAATTGAAAATGTTTATGTAAACAAGCAAGTTCTTTAATATTTAGTTTGATGCTAAGATAATCTCTAATATATTTAACCCCAAGTGTTAATGCTTCATGGGAATATACTGATAAGAAGGGACTATTAGGAAATTAATTATTAAATTATAAGGTTTACCACGACTCTAGTTTGCTATCAACAAAGGAAATAAAACAATGAAAAACATATTTAAAATTACGCTCTTGTTAGGCTTATTTGCCACAGCATCACTATCAAATTCGCTCAACGATACTACACAATCAGTAGTTAAAATATTTGCTACAGTATCTAAACCGAACTATCAATACCCTTGGCAAACAAGCAATATAGTGAAATATACTGGTACTGGTGCAATCATCAGCGATAATAAAATTTTGACAGCGGCTCATGTTGTAGCTGGGGCAAAACTTATAGAGCTAACAAAAGAAAACGATCCTAAAAAATATATAGCTACTATCAAATACATATCACATCAAGCAGACTTAGCACTGCTTGATGTGGAGGATAAAAACTTTTTTACCAATACAAAACAACTTACACTCTCAACTGATGTCCATGTAAGAGATACAGCAACTGTTGTTGGCTATCCAGTAGGTGGAGAAAATGTATCTACAACTACAGGAATAGTATCAAGAATAGAACAACAATACTATGTTTATAGTGCCGAAAGCTTACTAGCTATACAAGTAGATGCAGCAATCAATAGTGGAAATAGTGGTGGTCCAGTAGTTAATGATAAAAACGAACTTATTGGTATTGCAATGATGAAAAATACAAAAGCAGAAAATACCGCATATATAGTACCGACAGAAATTATCAATACATTCTTGGAAGATACAAAAGATAGAAGAATAGATGGGTTTAGTAAAGAGAGAAGTTATTTTAGTTCAATTCAAAATGAGGCATTAAAAGAATATTATGGATTAAAAAATGGTAACGGAGTTTTACTTGCAAATGTAGATAAGTATAATGATGTACTAAAAATAAATGATATTTTACTAGCTATTGATGGTAAAGAGATAGCAAACAATGGAACAATATCTACAAAATATGGAAGAATATCATTTAGTCATATTTTCAATACTAAACAGATTGGTGATAGTGTGACTTTGGATATCATAAGAGATAAAAAATATATACAAATAAAATCTACTATAAAAAGGATACCAGAATTAGTAGAATTTGAATATTCAACTAATCCACAATATGTAATTTATGGTGGATTAGTTTTTGCTCCTGTTACTAGAAATTACTTAGCTACTCTTGATAAATTAGAGGCTGAATATATAGATAAAAAACTATACTCAAAAACTAGAAGTGAAGAGTATCAAGAAGCTATCACAATGATACCTACAGTCTTTCCTCACGAAGTAAATCGAGGATACAGTAATTGGGCAAGTGTCCTCAAAAGTGTAAATGGTATCCCTATTAAAAGTTTCAAGCATCTTATATTTGTACTTGATGGTATAAATGATAAATACACAAAATTTGAATTTTTAGAACAAGCAACGATAATACTTGACACCAAAAAAGCAAAAGAGAGCTTCAAAGATGTTCAATATATTTATGGGTTGAGTAAGGATAGAAATGTTGAGTAGAAAAATCGAGGATGATATACAAAAAGTAATCTTAATAGGAACAAGTCATTCAATACAAGAAGGTAGAGAGAAAAAAGATGCGTTTACTGCGTATCTTAAATCTCTTTGTAATCTACATGGAATACAACTCATAGCTGAAGAAACGAAAGAACCTCCAGAAACTGTTGGATTTGAAATAGCCAATGAATTAAGTATTGGACATAAAGTTATTGAACCGAATCTAGAAACATATGAAAGCTTAGGTATTAAAGAAATCCATAAAATTCAATATGAGATTTTAATTAAATCAGGTTTAAATCCTTACCCAGAAATTGAAAATTTGCCTACAGTTCTTTTTGAAGAATATGAATCAAAAATGCGAATAGAACATATGGAACCAAGAGAAAAAGTTTGGCTTGGAAAAATTCAGTCATCTAAAATATCGCCTGTTTTAGTCACATGTGGAGCAAATCATTTTGATTCATTTGCAGGTTTATTAAGCCAAAATAAAATTGAAGTTATTAAAGAAGATAAAAAATGGGGACTTTAAAGGAAGTTAATGCTTTTTACACAAACCTAAAAGCTTTATAAGAAAAAATGTTAAAAAAATAAAGAGTGACAAGCTATAAAAATAGCTGTCACTTCTCAGAAAAATTCCCTTTATCTAAATATTTTTTATCAAATAGATTCAAAGGTACTTTCGAACTTTATTATTTTCCTCGTCCCCAATGGGGATGCAGACAGAAACACAAACAATCAAAGCTAGCAAAAAGCTTCCTCGAAAATAACAGAAGCGACGATAATAATTCAAAAGCTAGAGCTTAGGAACTAGGGAAAAAGTTCTTAAAAATCCAAATGCTCTCTTACCATCGATTTATACTCTTTCATATGAACTTTTAACATATTTGGAATCACCTCCAACCTCTTGTTATGAATTGCTTCACGGTATGGTGGTTTTGAAAAAATCGTATTTCTATCTCGAGCAAGATAGATAAGTTTATTTATATCATCATCCAAAATGATATCTTCCCTATCACAAATCGCATCATACACAAAGAAAAATACTTTTCTAGTGCTATCATCCATCTGACATGCATCATCTAACATTTTAAGTGCCAATTTTGAAGCATATTCTATTTCGATTGGTTTAAAATTGTATGTAAGTGCCCAATTGTAAGCTTTTTGATAAATATCCATTTTCAATCCTTATATAACAGCAATCTATGCAACTACTATACCAAACTTTTCAATATCTCCTTTTGTTCTTTAACGGACATTTTCCTCAAAAACATCAATAAAGCCTATATTTTAGCAATTCATTGAAATATCTGTAAGCACGGAATTAAATAATATATTAAGGATATTATTTGTTATTAGCTGAAATCTATAAAACGGAATTAAAAATATACATAGCAGTTACAAGAAAAAAAATATAAAGATACTTGCCACGAACAAATACTTTTACGAGAAAGCTATAGAGAAAATGGTAAAGTAAAAACAAGTTTTTTTGACTTTTAAAAAACACAACTTTTTAATTTCATAACTCATTTTGATTTATTTTGTTATAAGAGCCACTTGCAAATTCAAACAAATGATTATAAACAGTTTCAATCATCATCTTTCCTCTTTAAAAATAACCATTTGCATGGAGCAAAAAGTGATTTTTAAAGGGGAAATCTAATAATTGCTACTATTCATACTCAAAATCTTTGAATTT
>CAMCYD010000169.1 GCA_945883785.1 Helicobacter pylori PMSS1 | reverse complement strand
ATTCAAAGATTTTGAGTATGAATAGTAGCAATTATTAGATTTTCACTTTAAAAATCACTATTTACTCCCTGTAAATGGTTATTTTTAAAGGGGAAAGATGATGATTGAAACTGTTTATAATCATTTGTTTGAATTTGCAAGTGGCTCTTCAGTCTAGTCAAAATTCTTGTTATAAGTTTTCGGAACTCGTGACCTGTCTTGAGCTTTTTGGATGTTTCCTGCTATTTTGCGACTGGACTGTATGCATTCTCACTTTTCAAAAGTGGGAACGAGGATAAAATTTTTGAAATCCTCACACCCTTGTCTCATCGTGCAAAGTTTTGTACTTTAAAAGTTGTTTTCGGATATTTTCTATAGTCATCTTTGGGGCATATTGGAGGAGATGGATAATCTCTAGGTGTATTTTTCCCCATCTATGATACAATACTGTATTACAAAATACAAAAGGATGTATTATGACTGCAACTGTTCGGCTAGATGATGGATTAGAAGATAAACTTAGTAGATTGTCAGCAATATTAAATAAAAAGAAGAGTGATATTATCAGAGATGCTATCAACTTTTATGCTAACAATATTGAAAAAGATAAAAAATCAAGAATGTTAAAAGCTATAGAAAAAACTAAAGATAGTGATAAAAACGAATTTAACGATTTTGAAGGAACTCTAAATGATGGTCTCTAAAGGCGAAATTTGGTTAGTTGACCTTAATCCAATCAAAAAAAATAATGAGATAGGCAAGGTACGACCTGTGTTGGTATATCAAAATGATGAACTTAACCACAGTGATTATCCTACAACTATTATTATTCCACTAAGCACATCTTTGATAGATGATGCGGAGCCATTACGAATGAGAATATCAAAAAGGGATGATTTGGAAAAAGATTCTGATATTGTTATCACACAAATACGAGCGATTGACAATACAAGATTTATCAAAAGACTAGCTTCTCTTACCACTTTGGAATTGGCAAAAGTCAAAGAGTATTTTACAGAGATAACTTTGTAAAATGTTCAATCCGTTGATTATTTTTTAAGCCGACTGAAGTCAGCTTTACGGTACCCTAGTAGAACCGATTTCAATCGGTGATTTTTACTATAATACGGATTGAAATCAGTTTTACGAACTCGCACCCTCGTCTCATTATGTAAAGTTTTGTATCGTCAAAGTTGATTTCGGATATTCATATTAAACGAATTTTTATAAATAACCTACTATAATCCGCTCAATGGATTGCACATTTGCGGTCGGCTTCTAAGCTTCAACTTTTGGTTGGGGCTTTTTTGCTTTATAGAGTTTTGTTGCAACTATTTCGTATGCTCTATTTGTTTCATTTGGATTTATGAAATTTCTCCCTATCGGACGAGCTACCATATCTGATAATTGTAATCCTGTAGAGTTTGTTTTTTTATCGGCTAAAATAATATCAAAGCTATAATTTCTCTCACTGCAAATCCTTCTAAATTCTAGTTCTAGTTCCATATCCTCTTTGTGACCTCTTTTTTCAACTACAATATGGCTACTTTTTCCCTCTTCTTGATGCACTTTCATAAAATCATTCAATTGGGATAAGCAACTTTCCAGTGCTATATGATAGATATTTTTAGATGATTTTGATTGTGGAAGAGTTGTTTTGTCGATAACACAAGTGATAATCTCAAAAGGTACATCTCTGATAATAGCACTCAAATCATTCATAAAACTTTCATAAATCTCTTTTGTATAGAGTTTTTGAAATATCTCTTTTCGTCTTCTTATGTCGTTTTCGTGGAATATGACGATGTCGTGACCAAAATATTTAAACTTTAAAGCTTGAAATTTCGGAACAATATCTTTGATGTAAGACTCTTTTTTAAAAATACTAAAAGCTAGAACAAAAATTGGATAATCTTTATCAATTGAAGCCAATGAGTGATCACCACTCTCATCAACATACACTATAAATTTACTAAAATCTTTCAATTAATGCCCTTTATTTTTATGAAAAATTGTATCATAAATAGTGTTTAAATTTTTGAAACCCCTCACACCCTTGTCTCATCGTGCAAAGTTTTGTATCTTAATAGTTGATTTCGGATATTTTCTATAGTCATCTTTGGGGCATATTGGAGGAGTGAGATAATCTCTCGCACCTCTTTACTATGTCGGTGATTGTACTCACAAGCATACTCTATATCAAAACTAAAAAGCTCCTGCTCCGCCACTCCCAATAACTTTTTTGCAAATTTCCGTAGTTTTCACTTATTCTTTTCGAAGGATTTGTTAGGTTTACTATTTTATGTCAATCTCAATTTTAGAGATATTCTGAAGCTTTTTAAATCCCTTATCAAATGTAAATAACTTTGCATTATAGTATTCGGTAAAAGCTAAATGATATACATCAAATGAACTCATATATAAATTTGTTTTATTTAGTATTTCTATCATTCTTTGATTAATACTAAAATTTGATGGTTGCAAAAATGTAGATAAAAATTCTAAATTATTATCAATGTCATTTTTATCTTCATTGAGCTTATTTGATACAAAGGCAAATTCACAAAGTATTACTTCTGATACTATTAAAGTATCATTTTCAATAGCCTTTTCAACTAATATAGTTGATATATCTCTTTGTTTTTTATCATCTATATTTTTAGTAAAAGCATAAAGTAATACATTTGTATCAAAATATACCATCGTTTACCATTTCGTTTGTATTTGTTGCCATTGCCATTGTTAATGTAGTTTTATTGTTTGACTTATCTCTTAGTTTGCGAAATGTATCTAGTTTAGATATATCTTTATTTTGCTCTTTTTGAATAGTTACATTTTTAACTATATTTTGTTTTAAATTAGATAATAAATCTATAACAAGATTTGTATATCTATCATCAACATCTACTACTAATCTTTGCATGATTTCATCCTTTTAGTTATTTACAAATATTCTATCTTTATTTTTATAATAGTTGATTAAAACGGACACCGTTTTATTTTTTGAGATATTTTTATCTAAAATAGACGAAACCCCTCAAACCCTTGTCTCATCATGTAAAGTTTTGTATCTTATACCAAATAAAATAATAAATGCACACTAAAACAAAAAGATAAAATAGTAGATTTGTAAAAATTCTCTTGAAGCTTTAGCTAGCTAAAGTGAAAGAGAATTTTTACAAAGATACATTTTAGGCTTTTTGCCCAAAGGGTAGAGCTATTATCTCCAAAATTCTAAAGATATTTTTCAATTGTTACTGCAGTAGCAGTTGAAAAATATCTTTAGAATTTTGAAGCACTAGCTCTATTTTAGTATGTATTTATTGTTTTATTTGGTATTAATAGTTGATTTCGGATATTTTCTATTGTCATCTTTGGGGCATATTGGAGGAGTGAGATAATCTTCTGCTATCTTATTTAAAATGGATTATCTGATTATTTACTATGATGCATTTGATTTATAAGTTCTATGAGTTCTAAGTCTAAAATATTTTCTTTTTCCGATTTTGAGTAAATAGTGATTAAAGTTTTAAGATTTTTTATAAACTCTGGTGTGGGAATAACTTTATATTTCATTGAGAATATTTTTCAATTCATTTTTTGGCAACTGCCCAGAATTTTGCAACTTCACTTCGTGAAATCCTTGCTTTACACTTTGCTTGATAGTGTAAGTCTCCACATAATGAACTAAATTATCAATAAATTTATTATTATCATTTTGACACTCTGTTTTGAAAAAATTTTCAATAATTAGATTATTTATATTCAGGGATAACATATCTGACTCCTTTGATTTTTATAGAAAAATTGTAGCATAAATAGTGTTTAAAATTTTGAAATCCTCACACTCTCGTCTCATCGTGTAAAGTTTTGTATCTTAAATTCTTGCTATTTCTTCTTTTACTATTTGTCTTAATTTTTCAGTTAAAATAGTGTCTTGTTCTGTTTTTGAATATATCGTTACCAAATACAAAATTTCTTCATTTTTATAGTAAGTGATGATTCTAAAACCACCACTTTTTCCAGTTGGGATCGAAGAGTTTGAAATCCTAACTTTAAAAATATTTTCACCTAAATGGTTCCCTAATTCTGGATTGGATGATAGCTCATTTATAAATTGTAGTAAGTCACTTTTGATTTTAGGAAATTTCTTTTTTAACTTCTTGACATCTTTTTCAAATCTCGGAATCGTCTCT
>CAMCYD010000168.1 GCA_945883785.1 Helicobacter pylori PMSS1 | reverse complement strand
AATTGCTACTATTCATACTCAAAATCTTTGAATTTGCAAGTGACTCTATCATTATTCATAAAAAAACTACAAAAATCCCTACTAAATTGGCAAAAAAAGCAAAAAGTAGCCTACAACAAATTACGGGTTCTGAAAGCTCACAAAAAAGATAGAGATATACATTTCCCCCTGGAAATATGGTGAAACTGGATAATTAGGAATGTAGAGAGCTTGAAAATAAAAATCACTTCGGCAAATCAAATTCCTTCACAATCTCCACTTTCAAGTCCATCAAAATAAGGTTTGTTAGTCCAAATTTCTCCAACTTTACCATATCTTTCATAGTGACTATAAACTGGGTCTCTTTATATTTTCCCAAAATCGTATCTATCTCATTTTTTGTAAAATTGTGATGGTCAGGGAAAACTTCCATTTTAGTTCCTGTAGGTAAAAACTCCAAAAGTCGCTTTGGTTTTGAGATAGCTGTGAGAAGAATGATATTTTTTGGCAAAGTTTCCAAAATCTCCCCATCTTTTTTAAAAGAGACAATCCTTCTAAAATCCTCCCCATCTTTTAAAACTACAGGGACAAAAGAGTACATCATTTTGGTTTCTCTGTATCCACCACTTGGGAGGCAAAAGAGGTTTGTTGGCTCCTCTTTTGGTCGGATAAGGATGTCAAATTTATGGATATTGTGTTTTGAGTATCCATCATCTAAAAAGATGATTTTTGCCCCTAATTCTTTTGCTTTCAATATCCCCTCTATCCTATTTTCAGCCACGATAACTGAACCATTTGGCAAACTTCTAGCGAGCACCATCGCTTCATCGCCACTTTCCTCGGTTTCTACTAAAATTTTCCCTTTTTGTGAGACTACTAACATCCCTTTTGAAGCTCGTCCATAGCCTCTCAAAATCACAAAAGCATCCTCTTTCTCTTTAGCTAAAGCTATAGTGACAGGTGTTTTTCCACTTCCACCAACGACCAAATTGCCGATACTGACGATTGGAAGTCCAAAATCAAATGGCTTAGCACCGATTCTTTTATAAGCAACAACGATACAATAAATGATAGTAAAAGGGAAAAGTGCAACTGAAATCAATCTTTGAAGAGGGTTTGGAAAGAACAAATACTGTTCAATCCACTGTGTTAAAAAACTTTTGATGGGGAAATCCTTAAATCCAAGTTTTAGAGATTTGTTTGATTTTATCACAAATATACAGCACCTCTTCATCACTCAAAGATGGATACATAGGAAGCGAAAGTATTTGTCCATAAGCTGAAAGCGCATTTCCATAAGCCGTTATTTTTAATCCGTATTTCTGTTTATAATATGTCAAAAGATGAAGCGGAATATATGTTAATCCAGTCGAAATCCCTTCTTTTTTGAGTTCTCTCGCAAACCCATCTCTATTTTTTGAGATTTTTACAATAAACTGTGTAAAGAGATGGTCTTCGCTAAAAGTAGGAACTGCTACATGTTTTACATCTTTAAGGTTCTCAATATAAAGTTTTGCAATCTCTTGTCTTCTCTCGATAAAAGCATTTGATTTATAAAATTGAGCCAAGTTAAAAGCAGCATCCAGTTCAGTCATATCATACTTATGTCCAATATCAACAACATCATAGATATAGTCAAGATTTCCAAAAGCATCAAAACTACTGTTTATCGCATGAGTTCTTAGTAGTTTTGCTCGCGTCGCAAGGTCTTCGCTGTTTGTAACAATAAATCCAGCACTCGCTATAGCTGATTTTCCATTTGCAGGATTCATAGAAAAAATAGTCATATCTGCTTTTAAATTCCCAACAAGCTCACCTTTGTACATAGCACCTAAAGTATTTGATGCGTCTTCTATTATCAAAATGTTGTATTTTTTTCGTATCGCATACAATCTTTCAAGGTCAGGTATCTCACCGCCCACAAAAGTAACGATGATAGCTCTTAATTTTTTTGAATTATTTTTGCTAATATATTCTTCAAGTTTGTCGAGATCTATGTTTAATCCCTTTTGCTCTATATCAATAAATATAGGTTCAGCATCAAAATGCCTTACTACTTCAGGAAGATTTGGAAAAGAATTTACACTCATAAGAACTTTATCTGCTCTTTTTAAATCCATAGCACTCAAAGCTAAATGAAGTCCAGCCGTTGAGTTGTATGTTGAAATAACATGACTAGCACCAATAAATTCTTTTATCTCGCTTTCTAACTCTTCAACTTTTGATTTTGATTCAAAAGATAAAACAGTTTTGATTTGTTCTAATTCATTCTCGTCTATAGTTGGTTTGTAAAAAGGTATCTCTTTTTTCATATCTGCTCCTCCGTTTTTGTATTTATTTAAAATCTATTTTTGCTATTGTAGGCAGTTTACCTTTAAAAGCATTATTTTTCATCCGTTTTTCTAACATCTCTATAAGTTCTTTGTCAGATTCTGATTTTATCAAATCTTCCTTAGATATTCTATCACCCACGAGTTTTTTCAGCATATCATCCATCACTTTGTAGCTATACCCTATCTCCTCCTCATCACTTTGCCCTTCCCAGAGGTCAGCACTTGGTTTTTTCCCTAAAATAGACTCTGGAACTCCTAAATATTCTGCAAATCCAAACTCATCTGATTTGTATATCTCTCCGATTGGATTGATAGCACAAGCGATATCTCCAAAAATAGTCCCATATCCTAGTAAAATTTCACTTTTATTGGATGTTCCAACCACAAGTGAACTATCCCTTGCACTGATATCATACAGTGTAGCCATCCTCATCCTTGCACTAAAGTTTCCTATTCTTAAGGGTGTTGCATTTGGTTTATCTGCGAAATACCCCTCAACCATAGGAGCGATAGTTATCGTTTCATATTTGATATCAAACTTTTCACAAAGCTCCACTGCATGAGAGATACTCTCCTTACTTGAAAACTGTGATGGCATCAAAACTCCACTCATATTATTTGGAAACACCTCTTTGCAAAGCACCGCAACCACAGCACTATCTAGTCCACCACTTATTCCAACAGTTACATTTTTTAGCCCACTTTTAGCAACTTCCTCTTTTAAAAAATCTATCATTTGAGCTTTTATGCTTTCATAATTCATTTTGAATAATCCTTTTTTAATTCGATTTAAAATTCATATTTGCAATATTTTCGATTAAAACTGTAGCATAACTCCCTTTAGGAAGGGTAAATGAAAGGGTTAATTTTTCCTCTTTTTCATCATATTTATTTTTCAAATCATCCACTTTTATCCAAGCTTCTCTTCGAAATCCTTTGGCATGAACAAATTCATCATCATAGAGTTTTTCAATCTCTCTCGCTTCCCCTGTAGCTCTCATCACCTTTCTCCCTGGCAAAAGTCCAGTGACGGTTACTTTGTCATTGTTGAGACAAACATCCCCAGTGAGAGGCTTGATTTTATTTAAATTTTCTTTTTTAGAGAGCTCTACTCTTTTTGCTAGCCAAGCATTAAAAAAATAACTCTGATATGCCGAAATCAAAAGATGTTCTAGCTTTTTATTTTTGACGATTTCTTCCCCGTAAGTGACATCTTGTGCTTTTTGAAAATTGTAATCTTGCCCAAATCTTTGATACCCAAAATAATTTGGAAGTCCATTTTTTTGTATTTTTGCCAAAACATTGTAGAGTTCAGGCAAACTTTCTTTGCTCACATCTTTGAGGGTAATTGTAAATTTATTTCCAGCTAAATCACCGATATTAAGAGCTCTTGAATCTTTATAAACAGCTAAAATTTTGATATTTGGCTTATTAAAAGCTTTTAAATATTTTTCTTTTATAAGTGGAATACTAATATATTGAGTAGTAGTTGCATTTTTATCTTTTAGTCCAGCATATCCTATTTTATGTTCATCTATGTCTAAAATTTCAGCTATTTCACGAAGCAAATCCCAAGTAGAAAGCCACTCCTTTTTTATCTTTAATATTAAATAATTTCCACTCCCACTGAACTCTCTATTTGGTATCTCTTCAACTATAAAATCGTATTTATTTTGTGTAAATGTAAAATCTATTTTTTTATGATTTTGTATAAAAACTCTTTTGATATCTGGTATATTTTCTATCATTGCTTATTTCCTTTGTAATTTTTTATGTTATCCAAAAATTGATAAAATTTATTATTATTATTTTTTAGAGCCACTTGCAAATTCAAAGATTTTGAGTATGAATAGTAGCAATTATTAGATTTTCACTTTAAAAATCACTATTTACTCCCTGTAAATGGTTATTTTTAAAGTGAAAAGATGATGATTGAAACTGTTTATAATCATTTGTTT
>CAMCYD010000167.1 GCA_945883785.1 Helicobacter pylori PMSS1 | reverse complement strand
ACTATTGGATAAACTTGATGTGATTGAATGTTTTCAATATAAAAATAATAATTTAAAAGTCGGAGAGATACTCCAAAAACAAAAAGATATTTATGACAACCTAGGCATTGAAATACCTAGCTCGTTATGAGTTGGCGGGAATGCAGGTTGTGAGACAATATATTTCACTTCCAGCAGGATTGTCCAAGATGGATTTATACAAATTTTCGTTTTACACATCTCTTGGTGCAGGGATTTGGGTGACTATTCTCACTCTAGTGGGATATTTTATAGGAGACAACGAAGCACTAGTAAAAGAATATCTTCATCGTATAGTCATTTTACTTCTTATTTTGATGCTCTTCATAGTATTTTTTTATATATTAAAGTTGAAAAAATCTCAATTATAAAAAAGAAGAGTGCTTTAGCTGAGAGAAAAATTCTTTCCTAAAAGTCCCTTTCAATCATTGCTTTCATAATTAAAATTAAATCGTTATTGTTCTCATCTTTGATAGCTTCAATAGCTTCAAACCCATATTTTTTGGCTAAATTGATACTATCAGCGATCGCATTTGTTTGGCTCAGTTGCTCTTTTATCCAAATAGATTCTTTCTGTGTTAACTCTTTTTTATAGAGTCCTTGGAGCTTTTCTTTTTCAAGAGTTTCCAGCCTTTCCCACATAAGAAGATAAGGAATAGTAACTTTCCCCTCAACAAAATCGAGCATTGCAGGTTTTCCTAGCTTTACACTATCTTCAGTGATATCTAAAATATCGTCAACCATTTGAAAAGCAAGCCCAAGATTTTTGCCATAAAGAACAAAATTTTCTTTATTTTTTCCTGCCAAAATAGCAGCACTTTTGGCACTTGCCTCTATAAGTGAAGCCGTTTTTTTATAAATCATATCAAGATATTTATCATACGAGGTATTGAAAGTTTTTGAAAGCTCTACATCAAGAAGCTCTCCGACACTTAAAAGTGTGACAGCATTTGAAATAATATACGCTATCTCTTTATCCATTAAAGTCAGCTCAGTGAAGGCTTTAGAATAAAGTATGTCTCCAAACATTATTGAAGTAATATTTCCAAAAAGTGCATTAATAGTTTTTTGCCCTCTTCTTGTCATGGCATCATCTATTACATCATCATGAAGAAGTGATGCAGCATGAATCATCTCAACAACAGCACAAAGTTTTATGGAAGCACCAGATATCCCAGCTATTTTTAAAATAAGTTTACTTCGTAGCATCTTTCCATTTGGGAGCAATGCTAAAAGTTCTAAACTTTTTTCATCCGCTATTTCTAAAACATACTCTTTTATTTGTCCTTGAACCCGATACAACTCTTCCATATTTACTCCAAAATTTTCTTTTTTAGTACTTCAGACATTGTTTTCTCAGTCTCTTGATACCAAGAAGTATCTTTATCTGCTTTGAGAGTAGGGAGATATACTATTCTAATATCTCCACTTTTTTGTGTTATTCTTTTGGAATCAAATACATCAATTGAACCAATTATTAGTATTGGTTGTACTTTTAGATTGTATTTCTCTGCTATTACTTTTGCACCAGCTTTAAATTTACGAAGAGTTTTTCCATCTGTTCTTGTCCCCTCTGGAAAAATACAAAGTTGTCTTTTGTGTTCTAACCTTTCTTTTGTATCTACAAGCAATTGCAAAAGACTTTTTTTGCTTTCTCTTTCAATCATAATCATTTTTGGTGCTTTGAGAATATGTCCAAACCAAGGAATATCACCAATTTCTTTTTTAGCTATCCAAGAGATATCTCTTGTGGCAATTGCTTCAAAAAGTATGATATCCATCATGGATTGGTGATTAAAAAGAAGCATATCAGCTGTTTCGTCATAACTGCCTTCAACAATAAGATTTACGCCCATAAGTCTAAGTTGGAGATTTGCCCAAATCATTCGAACTTTTCTATTATGTTTTCTAAATATATACATAAATATGATGGTAATAGATACTGTTATTATTAACTGAAAAAAAGTAAAGATTCCTCTTATTTTACTCATTCTTTACCCAGCCTATATGACTGTTTTTAAATAATACTTTTTTAAAGCCATTTTTATCAAGTAACACTTCTACATCTTCATCTTCTTTTATAATTTTAAAAACAGTGGAGTTCAAAGTAGGGAGAATATATATTTTTTGCTCATTTTTAAGTGTCATATGAGTATTTGGAAGCATCATATTTATCAGAATAATCATAAAAAAAGCAGCCAAAAAAAGTGAAATTCTATATCTTTTATAGTAATAAATCATCAACAAAATTGTTGTCATAAATGCAAAAAATATTTTTTTAAAAAATCCCATATTTCCCTGATTTGGATTAAGGTCTGTTTGCGTACTGACCAAATCTTCTTCTAAAATAATAGGGGTTTCTATGCTTGAAAGACTTTGTGTTGTTGAATTATAATAATCAAATTGAATACTTGGAGTATCAATTGGTACAATTATAAAATAGTATAAAATTTGCTCCCCATTTCTTACAATAAGTTCTTTTTTGCCTTGATTTGTATATTGTGGGATTTTAAAATCTTCGAGATTACTATTTTTAGCATGGATTTCCATCGAGCACAATAACTCATCATTGTTGTACTGTTTTATTTTTAAATTTTGAATACTTAGGACAGATGCTGAAATATTTGCATATAAGCTTTTATTGATTGTGAGTTTATTAAATACAATGTTGTCTATGATTAACAGTGTTTTATCAATCATAGTATTGTTAAAATCAAGTATCGAAAGACCAATAATTGGAAATACAAACGGGTCCTCTTTGGCCTGAAAATTTAAAGTTGCTTCATATGTAGAGCTGTCTTTTTTGTACCATGTAATTTCATTCGTCTTTTTTACAAGATTTTCAGTGTCAGGAATATCTGTAAACAATGAAAATACAGTATCCTCAGGAAGTAAAATACTCGCTTCAATTTTTATATTAAATTTCTCTCCAGTATGAACTGTTGTCGGATACGAAGTATATTTTGCATACAAAACTTTTGGTAGTGTATCAACTTCAGTTTCTACAGGCGATGGGATATCCTCTGCAGCAAATAGAGTAATCTGAAATAAAATAATTAAAAAAGAGGTAAAAAGTTTATAATATCGTATCATAAATTGGAATTACTTCAAAAACCCTAATAGCATTTTTATGCCATCATCACAACCAAGCAACATCTCCATCGCTCGTTCAGGATGTGGCATAAGACCGAATACATTTTTTTCTTTGTTACAAATGCCAGCTATTTGCTCAACACTTCCATTTAAAACTCGATTGACTCCATCTTTATCACAGTATTGGAGTAAAATTTGTCCATTTTGTTTTAACTCTTCAAGTCCAGCTTCATCAATATAGAAGTTTCCATCATGATGAGCTACAGGGATATTTAAAACATCTCCGACTTGAAGTTCTTGAAGAAACTTATTATCATTATTTACAACTTTTATATTGTGATGTTTAGAAATAAAATGAAGATTATCATTTCTTTTTAAAGCACCAGGAAGAAGTCCTGTTTCTGTTAAAATCTGAAAACCATTACAAATACCCAAAACATTTCCACCATTTGATGCATAAGTTTTAACAGCATCCATAATAGGAGCATGTTTAGCCAAAGCACCACTTCGTAAATAATCTCCATACGAAAATCCACCTGGAAGCACTACAAGTGAAGTATCTTCTGGGATAGTCGTTTCCTCGTGCCAAACAATAGAAACTTGAGCACCTAATTTTTCAAAAGCATATTTTGTATCGTATTCACAGTTAGTACCTGGAAATTGTAAAACTACTATATGCATCTTTTAAGCCTCTAAAATGATTTCAAAATCTTCGATTACAGTATTTGCTAACAAATCTTTACACATTTTTGTAACAGATTCTCTTGCTTCGTTTTCATCAGTTATGTTTAATTCAATAATAATTTGTTTCCCAACCCTTACATCTTTCACTAAACTAGAAAATCCTAAAGTATCCAATGTGTGATGAGTTGCTTTTCCTTGTGAATCAAGTACACCTTTTTTTAGCCCAATATTTACGATTGCTTTCATTTTTTACCTCTATGTTTTAATTCAATATTTTTGGATTTTATCTAAAATTGACTTATAATCTCGCTATGAAAGTTTTTTGTGAGAATTTCTCTATTTTTGAGCTAAATTATTATTTATAGAGGGACAGGTTTCCCGAAATAGTACCCTTGAGAATAATCAATATCCAATGATTTTAAAATTTCAAAAATTTCTTTGTTTTCAGCATATTCAGCAATCGTTTGGATATTTTGACTTTTAGCAAAAGTTACAATTGTTTTTACAACTGCCAACGAATATTCACTTG
>CAMCYD010000166.1 GCA_945883785.1 Helicobacter pylori PMSS1 | reverse complement strand
TCATATGATATTGATTTTATAGCTAATCCATCTTACACTACTAAAAGAATTAGTGAAGTAATGGCAGCTCTTGGATTTAAAAAAGTTGATGGAAGATATTATAAATATGATAATAACCCAAATTATATTGAATTTCCAACTGGTCCTGTTAGTTTAGGAAATGAACTCCCAAAGAAATTTGATGAGTTAAAAACATTAGTGGGGACTTTGGTTTTATTAACCCCTACAGATTGTATCAAAGATAGATTATGTGCTTTTGTTTATCATGGTGGGAAAGAATGTTTTCATCAAGCTATTGCAGTCGCTCATCTAAATGAAATCAACATATCAAATCTAAAAAGATGGGCTAAAAATGAATCAAAAGAGATGGAAAATATTTTAAAGCACTTCATTACAGACTTCAAGTTGCTCAAAAAACTAGAGATCACTTCTACTGATATAAAAAAATATCTTCACCTAAAAGCAAAAAGTTCCTATCTTAACCTTGCAAATAACAATGATTTAGAAACACTCAAAGATGATTTATTTGGCGATTATGCGTTAAGACAGCTTTTGGATATAAAAAATGATTCAGAATATTATAGTAAAGTTGATAGCTTGAGCATTTCCATCATAGTTGCAAATATCTTTTGCTATCATCTTTTTTAAATTTATGAGTTCTTGTGAAGATGCACTAAAACTATCTAATTTTTCAAGTAAATTTTTTGAAATCCAGCTATTAATCGTTTGTTCTGCAAAATGCCCAAAAGGTGGATTTCCAATATCATGAAGTAAACTTGTCATCTCAACAGTTGATATAAAAGCATTTTCTAAACCATCTAGTCCATATGCTTCAAGTCCCTCTTTCTCTTTTAATTGTGAAAGGATAGTTTTTGCAATAAAACGAGCTGTTTGTGAAACTTCAAGTGAATGTGTGAGCCTTGTACGAATAGAAGCATTGAGTTCAAGTGCAAAAACTTGAGTCCTTTTTTGTAATCTTCGTAAAGATGCTGATGAAAGGATTCGCCCTCTATCACTTTCTACTGATGTTTCGATATCTTTTGAGGGATAAAGTTCTCTATCTATTGTAATTCTTTTTTTATAATCAATCATATTTTAGCCTTTTTTTCATCAAAACTTTACACAAAGGATGTTTAAAAAATTTGTTGTGTTTTTTATCTTCCCAAACTACCACATATTCTATAACACAACTCTCAATAGTAAAATTTTTGTTTATTTTTCCATCCAACAAAGCCTGAAAACTCTCAGAAAGAACCCCTAGAATTTTATTATTATGTATCAAACAAAGATTTTTAAATTTTTCTCTTTTCTCCAATTGAACAAAAGTTCCAGCAAACAAAGATTCATTTTTACCATATTTTTCCAAATCAAACCCAAGATTAATATCTTGCAATGACATAATATGTGTATAGGTTTTTGTTTCATTTTCATATGGGTATTCATCTACAAAATATTTTACATACTCTTTTTTATTTAGGATATCTCCACCTTGTCTTAAAATATGTAACTCATTTTTCGCCCTTGTCATACCAACATAAAAAAGTCTTTTTTCTTCATCTGAGTTAGGATTTTTATCTACTAACAAATATACTCTATCAAATTCCATCCCTTTTGATTTATGTATCGTGGAAACCACTATGTTTTTTTTATAATTTTCAAACTCCTCTAATTTTATCTCTTCAAGATATGAAATCCATTGAGAGATGTAATAATTGTCACTTTCATTTAAAAACTTATCTACTATCTTACCCACTAACTCCAAATTGAGAGAATCTTTATATTTAGACTCAATCACTTTCAATGCTTGTTCAAAATAATTGTCTTTAAAAGAACCTTCATCCTCTTGAAGATAACTATTTAAAATTGCATCAAATTCAACCAACTCTACAATATTTTTTAACTCAAATTTTTCTCTTTCAATAAGATATCTAGCATTAATATTATTCTCTTGCAATAACGAATAGATATCCATTACCATCTCGTTTGTATAAGCTAAAATAGCAATATTTTCTAAGCTATCTCCCTCTTTTATATACCGTATCAATGGAAACAGAAGCTGTGAAGATTTACAAGAGTAAAGTTTCACGAAACCACTTTCTGAACTATTTGCAATTAAAGGATTTGTTTTATATCTTTTTGAAACTGTCGTAATAAATGAGTTTGTATAGGAAACGATATTTTTCTTACTCCTAAAATTGGTACTCAGTTCATATTGTTTAAATAAATCTCTATCCTCTTCATCTTTTCCAAATTCTTTTTTAAATTTCTCAATAAAATCTATTTCAGCTCCAATATGCCCCATTATACATTGATCATCATCTCCAACTGCAATAATTCTCATATCCTCATTGTTTGCTTTATAAATAGCTTTTACAAATTCAAAACTTTTTTCATTAATATCTTGAAACTCATCCAACACCAAAACTGTCATTTGAGGTAAAATAATCTCTTTATCATTAATCTGTCTTGTTGCCTCTTCAATAGCATTTTCAAGTATGTTTTTATTTGCTTTGTCTGCGATTCTAGCTGTAAGTTTTAAAGCATAGGAGTGAAATGTTTGTATCTCAACATCATAAGAGAGTGCACCTATTAAAGTATTTAGCCTTGTTTTGAACTCCATTTTGGCAGTTTTTGAAAAGGTCAACATCATAAACTGTTCTGCTTTTATATCTTCTGTTAAAATCATAGAGGCAATTTTATGTACCAAAACTTTCGTTTTACCACTTCCAGGACCTGCAAGTATCATCATAGCTTTTGTTTTTGTGTCATTTATGATAACTTTTTGTTCATCGGACATTTTTTCAAAGATTTTGTTATATCTTTTTTGTGTGATAGGTTTTGATATCTTCTCTTTTAATAATTTATAAGTCTCTTTGAATTTTTCATAGGGGAGTGTAAAATAATCTCTTAAAAATAGTATCGCTTTATAATCATCGCTTTTAAGTCTATTTGCATACTCTCCCATAATATGAATCGACTCAATTTTTGTTTGGTAGTGGATTTCCAATCTATTTTTGTATTCATTATTTGTATATTTTCTTTTTTGTTGGAACTTCTCCTCATTTTTGTAGATATTCATCGGGCTATAATTTATAAATCGTCCACTTAATAACTCTAAAACATTTAAATGATGTAGGTAAAGTAAGGCTTTATCAATATCTTCTAAACTATATTTTCCATCCAAATCTTGATGAAGTGATTTTAATGAAAAGACTATCTCCTCTTTTTGTTTTGTTTGTAGATTTTTGGTTAACAACCCTAATATTTTCTCTGAAATAAGATGCTTTTTTTCAATTTTATCTTCTACAATTTTGGTATTTTCAAATTTAAAATACCACAAATCATGCTCACGATTTCTCCTGTGAAAGATAAAATCTGATTTATTTTTCCAATTTTTTAAGATTGTTTTTATAAGCTCTGTTTCATTTTTGACTGCAAGTTTTTGATGATGTAGTTCTTCATTAAGTTCTCTTATCTTGACACTTGTACTACTCATAGTAGATAAATAATGAAATAATGTACTCTCAATATCTTTTATTTTTTTAAACTGATTGATACTAAAAACACTAATCTCCAAACTCAAATCTTTACTATCCCCTAAAATCTCCATCTGTTTTAATTGATTTATCGCCAAAGCAATATCAGGTTTTGTATATCCTAAAATGTGTGCTAGCTCATCAACTTGGATAGATTTTGGTTTTCCTCTTCCTATAATAGTTTGCAAAACTAAAGTTAATTTTTGTTTTTCCTCCTCTGTAAAAGGATTTTCTGCAAGTTTTTCATGAAGTTTTTCCATACTTTTAGAGGCTATTGAGTCAGCATAAAAACTTGTTTTATTTCTTTTTCTATTGATATAACCCTCCCGTTCCAACTCCAATAATGCCGTTTTCACTTTTGTACTATAATCTGTTGTGCTATCATCAATATCCCACCCTGCTTCTTTGGCTAATTCAAAAGCTGTTTTATGCAGTATTTCACCTTTAGACTTTTTAATTACCAAAAAAATTGAATTTATCTCACTTGCAGTTAATTTTGAGCGACTTAAAGAGTTAAAATGTTTATCCAAATCATCTTCATCAAATAGTATTGGACAAAAAGCTTCAAGATTCTCATCTCTAGCCCCTCTTCCAGCTTCTTGTGCATAGTTTTCTAATGAATCAGATATCTCATAGTGGATAACATTAGTGATATTAGGTAACCATTCAGCACCCTCAATCAACCATATAAACTCTCCCTTGTAAAACACTACACAATTCTTCAAATACTGAGAGATTATTTTTCTTAACAGTAGAGATAAAACTTCTGATTCTATTAAATATTTTTGCTCCAGTAAAGCTAGCG
>CAMCYD010000165.1 GCA_945883785.1 Helicobacter pylori PMSS1 | reverse complement strand
AATATCAACAAATCTTTAGAGCAAATAGTAAAAGATGATGGGGAGCAAAACTTTTATCTTCATGCAAATGTTGACCCAAAAATAATAACAGCTAGTGAAGTTTTGGAAAAAATAAATCCCATCATAGAAGAGATTAAAAAAAGTGGTGTTCGAGTAGTTTTGAAAGGGGAAGCTGAAAAAAATAAAGACCTTAAAAATGATATGATAGCGGCTTCGACCCTTGCTCTTCTTCTTATTATGCTTTCGATGCTTTATTTATTTAACTCATTTAGAGAAACTTTTATCGTTATGAGCGTTATCCCCTTTTCATTTCTGGGTGTTGTTTTAGGGCATCAATTTATGGGATTAAATCTCTCTATGCCTTCACTTATAGGTGGGCTTGGACTTGCTGGCGTTGTTATTAATGATGGAATTATTATGATGACCTATCTTAGAACTGCAAAAACGATAGAAGATGTTTTTGCGGGAGCTACAAGAAGATTTAGACCAATTGTCCTGACAACCGTTACAACACTTATAGGTATGCTTTCACTTGTACTTTATCCATCTGGAGAATCTGCTATTTTTCAACCAATTGCCGTATCTTTAGCATTTGGACTTGCTTGGGGAACTGTTTTAAATCTCCTTTACTTACCAGTTATATATAGTTTTACTAAAAAATTACATTAAGTGCTTCCCTCTCATTAAACTCCAAAAAAAATAGTTTAATGGGTTGGCATTATCTTGCTTCTTCAATCTCAATATCCCATAAAATAGAAACTCCATATTGTCCATCAAGTATAATATATTTAAAATACTCTTTTTTATAGACATAACTAAAAAGCCTCACAACAACATTTTTTCCTGACTTAGCCCCAAAGCACCACAAAACTAATACCATTTAAAAAAGATAGTAATGAGTCACTTGCAAATTCAAACAAATGATTATAAACAATTTCAATCATCTGTAAGGTTGTGTCTAAAAAGTAAGTAGAATAATTTATGATTTTTTGTTTTGAAATAGCGATTTTATAGGGTTTTGTAGCTATTTTTAAGAGCGGTTGTTAAAAAGTGAGTGTTCAAAAAAATTGAACAAAAATTGAACAAAAATTTTACACATTCTAAACAAAGCTTGACACTCGTGTGGGTGGGTTATACAGCATTTGAAAAAAGTGTAAAATAAAAAATCTTAGCAGTTGTAAAAGTGGAGCAATACAACCTAATTTATTTTTAGCAATACAACCTAAAATATAAAAAGTTACTCACATTTTAAATACAAAATTTAAAAACAATCTACTATAAAACTTCTTTGATATATGCTTCTTTGATTTTATCTTTTGTACTTACAATTACTGTTAATAATTTTATTGGTGTTCCATCATCTGCAAATTGGAATAGCTTTATTTTTATAATTGTGATAATTCTTTGAATTGATTTAGTTTTGTTTTTATGATTGTTAAAAATCCGCTTGGTGCGAACTGCAATAATTCTACTATCTCTTTTATGTCTTCACTATGGTTGAATGCTGATGTGTTGATGTTTATCGTGCCGTTTATGGCTAGATTGCTATCTGTCATCGAAACATTTGTGAGTTTTGGCGAGGCTTGAGCTTCACTTTCGGTCATTTTTCCTTTTCCAGTTAAGAGCCACCAACCATTAATTGAGAATTTTTCTTCTATTAATGTTGCAATTTCCGCTCCAATTTTTTGTTTTCCTGTCTCCATATCTCTTATATTATGTATTTTCAAACCTAATTCATCGGCTATTTGTGTCTTAGACAAACCTAGATAAACTCGTGCTTCTTCAAGTCTTTTATTCATAAATAAATCCTATTTTTAAAATAATTGAGAAAATATCTTCTTTTCTCTTGACAAACTGAGAAAATTTCTTTATACTTCCACATAATTAATCACATATACAAGATTAATTATACACCTTTAGGGATAAATGGAAGATTTTCTCTCTATGTTCTTTTAAATTGTTATTGTTAATACTTACTTGGATTGATTTTAAAATAAAGGAAAATTATGAAAAAAAGTGAAAAAAAACTCCTTAAGAAGTGGAAAAAACTTCTTAAAAAAGGGGAAAGAATAGAGTTTAAAAGTATATATGAACGGATGATATATAGCTTTTTTATGCAAGAGGGTGTGCTCAAACACAAAAAAATAGGAAAGTATTTTATTGCCTCCCATTGTGATGAAATAATGGATGAGTTATGAAAAAAAGTGAAAAAAAGATTCTCCTTAATAATAAAACTAGATTAGAAAGATTGGAGCTTGAAAAATTAGATAAGTCTATAAAAAGGCTTTATGTAAAGCTTGAGACAGAAAATGACTTGGATATTAAGTTAAATATTATCCAAAAAATGAATATAAAAATGAGGCGTTTTCGTATGATAGAGATGAAACAAAATAACGAATATTTCTTTAATAAATACGGAAACCCTATCTGTAGACCTATATCGTATGGACGAACAGAGGGTTCCCTTTATTTCGGAAATAATCTAACTTGTCATTTAGAGAGGACACCTCAGTCTCAAGCTCCTCTAAGTCACCAAAAATAATCTTTTTGTCTGAAAAGACTTTAGTATCTTGAATCCTATAGATATCAGATACATCCATAATCTTTATGGATAGTTTTGTTTTTTGTTTTGTCGCGATTGCATTATAACGAACGGGGCTTTAATCGTGAATATTATCCTGTAAGTATTACCAATGACCATTTAAAAGGTCACACATACTCCCCGGTAAAGCTGCGATGCTTTTTGACTGGCGAGGGAGTCTAAAAATATCGTAACGGATGGGGGCGGTCTGCCAAAGGCTCCATATAAGAATGCAGATACTTTTATTTATGTTTGAGTTGCCTTAGGGCAATTCAATAGTGAATATACGGAGGTAAAAGATGAATGTATTAAGAATAAACAATACTGGGATAAGCAAAGACAGTATTGAACCACAAAACATGGCTGAGTGTCTAATAACTATTAAACACATTAATAAATTAGAAAATTTAAAAGCAAAATATGACAGAGAAAAACTAAAAAAGAATCTATGTTATCCAACAATTGTAGAAATGATAATAAAAAGTTTAGCAATAAATGAGTGTATTGAGCTATTAAGAGAGGGAAAATAAGATGAGGATACTAAATTTATTCGCAGGTATTGGCGGAAATAGAAAGCTTTGGGGAGATGAACACGAAATTATACTACCCCAAAACTACTAGACAACTTTTTTCAAATCTAAATTCTTTTCCTGACCTGTTACCTTACGAAACATATAAGTTACAATTACCTCCAGTTTCTACAAGATTTTTATCAGATTTATATCCAATTTTTTCATTAATTCTTAAATTATCAAAATAAACATCCATTGGTTTTTTATACTCTAAACTTTGATGAAATCTTTCTTGCTCCTACTCTTCTGAGTTGGAGCATTGTGTAGTTTGTGGTTGTTTGTATGCATTCCCACTCGGGAGAGTGGGAATGAGGGGAGATTTATAGTTTTGCTTATTTTTATTTTTGTATCTATTCCCATCGAAAGGACTATACAAACGAGTAAAAAGTGTTTTGATAGTCCTCTTAAATTTTAAACGGATTGATGATTGTAAGTTGATTTGAAATCTTTAGCTGATGTTGCATATCTTCACTATAAAGTATCTGACATCCACTTTGTAATGCACTTGCAACGATGATGCTATCGTAATATGAAAAGTTGTATTGACTTCGTATATTTGAAGCTAGCAAAAAAATCTCTTTATCCACACCAACCACTTCATATCTATAGTAAGTGCTATGGATAAACTTTTGCACCATATCTTCATCAAATTTAAATTTTTTGATAAGATTCGATGTGGTTTCATTGACTACTTGGGAGCTGATAGTTGCTTTTTCTAAAATAAGATTTTTTGCTGTCTGATGTTTTGTGATATCAAGTGTACTGATACCATATAAGATGATATTTGTATCTAAAAATATCTTATCTTCCATTTGCATCACTTCTACTCAAAAAACTTTCATTTGCTTCAAGCTTTACTGGATGAGATACAAGATAACTGATAAAATCATCTTCATTATTATCTTTTGATTGGAGTTCAATTTTGATATTATTTTTTGGTAATTCTTTTAAAAAGAACATCACTTTATCAAAAATACTATCTTCTATTTCAAGTTTAAGTGTTTGCATAGCAATCTCCCTTTTTTTAGCTTATTATACTTCAGAGTCACTTGCAAATTCAAACAAATGATTATAAACAGTTTCAATCATCATCTTTCCCCTTTAAAAATAACCATTTGCATGGAGCAAAAAGTGATTTTTAAAGTGAAAATCTAATAATTGCTACTATTCATACTCAAAATCTTTGAATT
>CAMCYD010000164.1 GCA_945883785.1 Helicobacter pylori PMSS1 | reverse complement strand
CAAATTCAAACAAATGATTATAAACAGTTTCAATCATCATCTTTTCACTTTAAAAATAACCATTTACAGGGAGTAAATAGTGATTTTTAAAGTGAAAATCTAATAATTGCTACTATTCATACTCAAAATCTTTGAATTTGCAAGTGGCTCTTTGGATGAAAATATTGAAAATCTTACAAATTTCCCATATAAATTTAGGCAGTCTTATTATTATCAAGATGAAAATATTAGAGATATGACTTTTAGTGGGTATTCGATTATTTATAGGCTAAATATCGCTGATGAGGTTATTGAAATACTAGAGATTTTCGAATCTTAATCTTCCTGAAATCGAAAAAGAAAAAACATCCAAATAAACCCCAAAAGATTACAAAAAAACTACAAAAAATAGGTATCATAATGGCTATCAAAAAATGAGTTTCAATAATAAAACGTAACCATTCAGCACCCAAAATCGAAACACAAACTCAAAACCTAAAATAATCATAAAAACGTTAAACAAAATTCACTAAAATCTTTTCATTATTTGTCTCTACAAAATACCTAATTTACGGTGTTTATAAGTACTTTTTAGCTGTAATTATTGATATAAAAAAGGGGAGAAATTTTGAACAATATTGATATAACTTTACAAGACTTACTCTCTATAACAGAGGATCTTAAATGTGAAGTACAATCTCTTAGATTAGAAAATAATCAGCTCAAAGAGGAGATTAAAAGACTCAATGAGATTATCAATAAAGACAGTACAAATAGTTCCAAACCACCTTCAAGTGATGATAACTTCAAAAAGAAAATAACTGCTCAAAAAAATGCAAAAAGTAGTAAAAAAAGAGGCGGTCAAGCAGGAAGTACAACCAACAATCTTCGTAAAGTTGATAATCCTGATTTTATAAAGATTTTGGAATCTACTACTTGTAAAAATTGTAATCATAGTTTGGATAATGTAGCTTGTAGAATCGGTTCGAATCAAACAAGAGTTTGATATTCCAAAGATAAAAATGGAGGTTACACAGCTTCAACAACATAGTAAAGTGTGTCCTTGTTGCCATACAAGCAATAAACCAGATTTCCCAAGTTATTTGACAGCCCACACACAATATGGAAACAATCTCAAAACATTTATTGGGTATCTCAATATCTATCAGATGATACCCTACGACAGAATAAGCGAATTGATAAAGTTTTAGGAGCAGTTGACAAGTTGAATTCTCGCCCTAGAAAATGTTTAGGATTTAAAACACCTTACGAGGTTTTTAGTGAATTGACAGGTTTGGATGGTAGAATGTTGGCAATGGGTATTCGTTAATGATGCGAATTCGCCTATTATTAATATCAAGGGTTTTTATGCAATTTATTCATTTAATTTTTATCATATTTCTTGTTTTTTCAACTACACTTTTTGCTGGAAATGACTCTAAAGTATTTAATGCGATAGGAAAAGATTTAGATTCTATCATCGTCAAAGATCTTTCTAAAAATAGAATAATTTTCAAGAAAGACGAAAGTCAAGTTCTTAGACCAGCAAGTCTTACGAAGATTATGACTTGTATGCTTGCTATTGAAAGCGGCAAGATGAACAAAATAGTAACAATCACAAAACCGATGACTGAAGTAGAACCTACAAAGCTTGATCTTAAAGTCGGCGATAGGGTAAAATTAAAAGATTTAGTTCATGTGGCTCTTATAAAATCTGCAAATGATGCTGCATTTGCTATAGCTTACTATTTGGGCAACAATAATAAAGATAAATTTGTCGCTATGATGAATAAAAAAGCAAAAAAGATAGGGATGGCGAAAACAAATTTTGTAAATCCTGCTGGATTCGATGATGCTAAACATAAATCTACGGCAAAAGATTTAATGAAGCTTACGGAATATGCTATTAGAAATAAAACATTTAATTCTATTGTAAAACTCAATAAGTATACTTTTGTAACACAAAATAGAAATAAAACTTTTTCAGTTTATTCAAGCAATAAACTCCTTAAAGAGAATAAATATGTAGTTGGAATTAAAACGGGCTATACAAATGGAGCCGGTGCTTGTTTGATTGCTCGAGCAAAGAACAACAAAAAAGATATTTTACTTGTTATGCTTAATGCAGATAATAGATGGAATAATGCTCAAAAAGCATTAGATGAGGCGATGAAGTTAGAAAAAAGTCCGAATAAAAAAGTTAAAATTGCTACGAATAATCATACACGTCACAAGAAAGTAACCCTAAAAACAATTTAATGTTAGCTTATTGCTTAATTTTGTGTAACGAGCTAAAGTTACTTGGTTTTACAAAATAACATAAAGTATTTTATCATGAACTCCAGCTTCTTGAAAACCTTTTAATCGCAAACGACAACTATCGCAAAGCCCACAAGCTTCCTTTTCATTTTTATAGCAACTCCAAGTATTTTCAAGTGGTACATTCATTACAAGGGCTTGTTTAACTATTTGTTGTTTTGTCATATGGACAAGTGGTGTTATTATTGTAAGTTTTGTTTCCTCTTTTGTCCCTTGATTCATCGCATTTTGCATTTTATCTATAAAAGTATCAGTGCAGTCAGGATACCCACTGCTATCCTCCTCAACTATACCAATATAAATAGCCTCTGCTCCACTCTTTTCGGCGATTGCAGTTGCGATACTTAAAAATATCCCATTTCTAAAGGGAACATAAGTTATAGGAACACCAGATTCAATCCCACCAATGGGAACTTCAATCGCACTATCAGTAAGTGCGGAAGCTCCAATTTGAGTAAAAAAGGGGATATCTATCTCATATTTTTCATTTACAACAAGTCCAATACATATATTTCTAAAACACTCTAATTCTTTATGCTCTGTTCTTTGTCCGTAATTAAAATGAACAGCAATAATTTCGTATCCATCATTTTTTGCTATATAGGACGAAAGGGTTGAATCCATCCCGCCACTTAGCACACAAACTGCTTTTTTGTTTTTATTTATAGTCTTCATAATCATTATCCACCTGTTTCATAAAATGTTCGTTCACTACTATTTTCACTTCCCTATTTATTTTTTTCTGGTTTGTTTTGAAGCACTTTTTTCAAAATATTAACCACTCCTAAAATATCTTTCGCTTTGATAGCATTGGCTACACTGAGAGCATCTTCAAAATAAAGGCAAGGGATTAAATACCCCCCCAGTAGTTAATCGTATACGATTACAATCACTACAAAAATCATCAAGATGGGGTTCTATTATTCCAAATGTATAACCGTTTTCCATACGATAACTTTGAGAGGGACTGTTTGCTATTCTTGGAGTTTTGGAAAAATTGTATGCAGTTTTTATAATCGCTTGAATCTCTTGTGAATTTAATCCTTGCTTTACAGATGCATGGCTATTTTCCATAAATTCAATAAATCTAATTTCGTAATTCTTGTATTTACAAAATTCTAATAAGTCTAAAATGTCAGAATCATTGATACCTTTAAGTGGAACACAATTAATTTTGATTTTAAGTCCAGCTTTATCTGCAGCTTCTATTCCCCTCAGTACAGAGCCTAAAACATCTTTTTTGGCAATATAATGTGCGTTTTTTTTGTTTAGTGTATCGAGTGATATATTTATTCTTTTAAGTCCTGCATTTTTTAAATTTTGTGCAGTATCCTCCAAAAGTGAACCATTTGTAGTAAGTGACAAATCTATATGGGGATTGTAGTCATAAATCATTTTGATAAAAGTGTCGAGATTTTTTCGTAAAAGTGGTTCACCACCTGTTAGTCTTATTTTTCTAATTCCTTCGTCAATTGAAGCTTGAACAAACAAAAAAAGATCTTCAAAACTTAGTAGATTTTCGTGAGGAACCCATGAAAAAAGTTTTTCAGGCATACAATATTGACACCTGAAGTTGCACCTTTCTGTTACAGATATTCTTAAATAATCAACTTTTCTATTGTGCTCATCAATTAACAATGCAAGTCCTTTCTTATTCTTTATGTAATATTTTGTATGTTACTAAAAGATTTTAAATATATAGGTAAAAGTTAAAATATTTTTTATTTTAACTACAGTCAATAATCTTTAAAGTTTCGAAGCTCTAGGAGCCTGTCGGAAATAAACTCACAACAATCTTTTCAAGATTCCCCGCTATTTTCCTCCACAAACACCTTATTTAAGCCATTAGTAGCAATTATTTTGGTACAATAAATATATAAATAAGTGAAATAATTATATATTTTAGGGTAACCCCCAAGTAAACCCCATCCCAAAACTCTAAAATTTTGAGATATTTTCGATTCTTCAAACCAATATTAAACATCTATAAATAAGCTATTTTAGTCTCTTTTTTATACAAATCTTTACATAAAAAGCTGCTAAAATATCTATATG
>CAMCYD010000163.1 GCA_945883785.1 Helicobacter pylori PMSS1 | reverse complement strand
TATGACCATCTAGCACTTCACTCATAAGGGACTGTATCGCACCACGACTAGCACTAATTTGTTGCAATATTTTAAAACAATCTTTTTCCTCTTCCAGTGCTTTTTCTATACTATTAAGTTGTCCTTTTATCTTTTTTACTCTCAATATTAGTTTCTCTTTATTTGCTATTGTATGTGCCATCAAAACCTTTCAAATTATCATAAGTTATACTGGGGTATAGTATCGAATAAAATTTAAAAAGGACTAAAATGGAAACCAAAACTATTTTGGAAAATCTATCCCATTCACATAGTTTCGATAATACAAACCAAAGAGCTAAAAGAAATACACTCTATGCAACAATTTTAACATTTGTAATGATGATAGCTGAGATTACTGCTGGAATTTTCTACAACTCTATGGCACTTTTAGCTGATGGTTGGCATATGAGTTCTCATGCTTTAGCATTGGGATTATCATTTTTTGCATATGCTATGGCTACAAAATATCAAAATGATATTAGGTTTAGTTTTGGAACATTTAAAATAGAGATTCTAGGAGCTTACACAAATGCAATTCTTCTTTTGGTTGTAGCTTTTTTTATGGCATTTCATTCAATTGAAAGATTTCTCAATCCTGTTGATATATCTTATAAAGAAGCAATTTTTGTGGCTGTTATTGGGCTTATCGTCAATTTAATATGTGCTTGGCTTTTAAAAGATGACCACTCACACCATCATCATGGACACGATGAGCATCACCACCACGACCACCATCATGAACATCAACATGACATGAATTTAAAAGCAGCTTATTTACATGTAGTTGCAGATGCCCTTACATCAGTCTTGGCAATAGTAGCTTTGATAGGTGGTATGCTTTTTGGTGCAGCATGGTTAGATCCAACTATGGGAATTGTTGGTTCAGTTTTAGTATTTGTATGGGCGATAGGACTTATTAAACAATCAGGAAAAATTTTACTTGATGCTAATATGGATAATCCTGTTGTAAGTGAAATTATTGAAGTGATTGAAAATTCTAAAGTTAAAGCTACTATTACAGATTTACATCTTTGGAGTGTAGGAAAAGGGAAATATTCTTGTATTCTTTCACTTGAAGTTGAAGGGGATGTTGAGGCTGATTACTTTAAAAAAGAGTTGCAAATTCATGAAGAGTTAGTTCATATTACTGTAGAAGTTCATAAATCTATCCAGCCTATTTAGGCTGGATAGAGACTTTTATTTTATTTACCAGTGTGATTAGCACCTGTTACTTTTCCATAAAGATTCACAAATACATACAATGTTTGTTTTGATTTATCTGCTATTTGAGGATTAGAAAAACTAATCATCCACTCTTCGCTTTTCCCAAATGTCTTATTTTCAGTTTTAGATAACTCTATACTTTGCCAACTTTTATCAAGTTTCCCTTGTTTAGTAAGCTCATTTTTCATATTTTGTGCGATAAGAATAGCCTTGGTTTCATTTATCTTCTCATGTGAATGCCCACCAGCCCCATGGTCGTGTCCAGCACCTGCATAAAGATTTGTTGCACCTAAGACCAAAATTGAAGCCAGTAGTATTGCTTGTAAAAATTTCATCATTTTATTTTCCTTTTGTATTAATCTAATAAGCTATCGTGTTTATAGCTGTTTTGTTTTTCTTCATCCATTTTCATATGGATATGAGAGTGTTCATCTGCATTAAATCCAAACTCTTCTTGATGTGTGGTATGTAAATAGCCATGAAGTTGCATTAAAAACAACATAAAACCTAAAAACATTAAAGTATGATTTGTAATCTTACTCCATCTTGTAAAATGAGGTAGTTTTCTTAACAAATTTATCACCAAAAGCATCCCAATTAGTGCTAAAATTTGCCCCAACTCAACCCCAATATTAAATGAGATAATTCTCATTAACATCTCTGTACTATCTTCCCCTAATGGTAATTGTTGCAATCTTGTAGAGAGTCCAAAACCATGAATAAGTCCAAACAGCAAAACCATAACCATTAAGTTTGGAGCTTTTGTCCCAAAATAGTTTTCAAATCCTTTGATATTCTCAAACCCTTTGTAGATAACACTGAGTGCAATTACCGCATCTATTAAATAATAGTTTGCTTTTATCCCTAAAAAAGTAGCAAAAATAAGTGTTATAGAGTGACCGATTGTAAAAATAGTTACAAATTTTACAATATCTTTTGTATGGCTTAAAAAGAATATTACCCCAAACAAAAAGAGTAAATGGTCATACCCGCTCAGCATATGTGTGGCACCAAGCCAGATATATTTTAAATTTCCGCCATCAAGCATCGCTTGTTTATCTGCTTCACTTATTCCGTGAGCATACAATATCCCACTAAAAAGTAGCATCGCTACTATTGAAAAAAATATTTTCATTAAAATCCTTATACTATATAATTTAAAATTGATTTATTGTGGAGAGTATTAAGAAATTTTTGGAGGTTTGAAAAGTTTTGTAATGAGATCACTTGAATGAAGCTCTAAGAATCCAAATGCAATATTGTTATTATTAAGATTTAATAAGTGATTTTTATCTAAAGCAGTATAAAAATAATCCAAAAGAGATATTGAATTTGTACTATGATAGTGTGAATGTGAGTTATTTTCAAGGTGTATATGTTCATGATTATGAAATAACGAATCATGCTCGTGATGAGCATGTTCATTGTTTATTGCTGATTTTTGCATAAAATTAAAGCTAATAGAAAACAATACTATAAAAGATAATGTAAATAATAACACTCTATTTGTATTCAATTTTACTCCATAATATATTTGACTTTATCTTTATACACCACATGGCAAGAAAGACAACTATTGCTTAGTTCATTTGAAGCTTCTAAAGCTTTTTGCCAATCTTTTTTATTGACCGCTTTTTCAATAGCTTCTACATCTTCATCCATCTTTTTATCATAAAACACAAGCATAGATTTAAAACCTTCTTGGTCATCTTTGCCCATAATCACCCAAGGCTTAGCTCTTGGAGCTGGATGGGTTCTTATAAAATCTATCCCTCTATCAACTAGCAACCTATTCATAGATATTATACCAGTTTGAATATTATTGCTTGCCATACCCATTCCAGCCATAAGTTGCACATATGTAATATCTGCTTTTTTCATACTTTTAACTAAATCATCAGCTGTCTTTTCCCCAGCAAATAAAGAAACAGATAGAAATGTTCCTATTAACACTGTTGAAATTTTATATATATTTTTCATTAATTTACTCCTTAGATGCTAATGTTTTTCTTTGAGTTTCACTCAATATACTTAAAACTTTTTCAACAGCTTTTGCTTGAGCTTCTATCATATCTTTTGAGATAGAAGTTCTATCTTTGATAAATTTATCTTTATCAAAATTACCATCTTTGTTTAAAAGGATAATAGTCTCTTTGTTTTTAAGTGTATCAAATCTTTGCTCTTTTAAGTCAAACATCACTTGTTTTATCTCTTTCCATTGACTTTTTGACAAATCCATATCAGAAAGTTTCATCATAATCTCTTTCATACCATTATTGACAACATCACCTTTTTTTGTAAATGGCATTTTGTGTCCTTGGTCACACACACCAAAACTTTTTGCTCCACCAAATGCATATACAGAACTTGCGGCTACCATTGCTACTAAACTTAATTTTAAGAACTTTCTTCTCATTTCCTATCCTTTTTGTTGATTTGTAATGAAAGTATAAAAGATGAGGGTAAGTGTTTACCCAAGTAAAGGTAAACGAAAGTAAATCATTTGTTTATGAAAAATTATATCGCCAAATAGCAAGCGCTTTAAACACTATAAAACCAATCTTTAGAAGGATTTTGTGAAAATGGGTACTGCTCTTCAAACTCCTCTTTAGTAAGAGAAAATCGGTAATTCTCAATATATTCTAAAAGCAATTTATATGCATCATTTATCTCTTGAAACTTTTCCGTGTCTCCATTTTTCGTATCAGGATGGTGAAGTTTTGAAAGTTCTAGATATCTTTTTTTAATACTATTTTTATCCGCTTTGTAAACAACATCAAAAAGTTCAACTGCTTTTTTGAATTTTTCGTATGTAATAAGGTTCATTAGAAGCTCAATACTTTTTGTGATTGTATAACCCAATTTGCCAAATCATCCATTGTACCTTTGACATCCTCGCTAAAATAAGGTTGATTTTTATTCAGTCCACATCTCGCCATACAAGTACCACACACTTTAAGTTCCACTCCATCAAGATAGAGTTTTTTAAGCATTAAAACCAAATCAAATTCATAAAAATCAGGTTTTTTGGTCGTATCTCTCGCCAAATCAACAGCATCATTCATTAAAAATATTTTGACCACTTCCCCTTTTTTATGTAAAGTTGTAGCTAGTCGCAAAGCATTCCAAATAACATTTGGCTTTTGTTCAGGTGACTTTGTAGAAAATGTCATAGGATGGTTATAATAATCAAATTAAAGAGCCACTTGCAAATTCAAAGATTTTGAGTATGAATAGTAGCAATTATTAGATTTTCACTTTAAAAATCACTATTTACTCCCTGTAAATGGTTATTTTTAAAGTGAAAAGATGATGATTGAAACTGTTTATAATCATTTGTTTGA
>CAMCYD010000162.1 GCA_945883785.1 Helicobacter pylori PMSS1 | reverse complement strand
TATAGTCGTCCCAAAGCAAACTATGGTTTTATGCTCCAGTCATTGCGAGGAACGAAGCAATCCAAGAAGCCGACTTTTGGATTGCTTCGTTCCTCGCAATGACATACAATATAAGCTTTGGTTTGCTTTATGATGACAATATAAACTCTTTTTAGAGTTCTACAATCAGATTACCCCAAAACTCTCATTGATACTAATTTATCCAAGAGTGTCCCATTATTATAGTCGTATTCTTCAAGTTCGATTCCAGGAGAGAGTGTCGTAACAAAAGACCCTCCTACTACAAATCGCCCTTTGTTTAAAGTTTTGATGCTCCAAAATGAGTGAAAAATCACTATTTCGTCCTTAAAGGTACCGATATAAATCATTATATGACCTTTCATATATAAAAAAGTAGCAAATGGAATAGCTTTTTCTTTAATGATTTTTATTTTTTCTTCGTTTGTTTTCCCTTCAAAAGAGACTATTTCTTCTTTTTTTTCATTTGCTTGTTGGTTTGAATTTCGTTCAAGAAAAAGTCCAAAAGGTGTATAAAAATCCCTTACAAGCATTGAACAATCACGATTTTCTCCACTTCCACCCCAACCATAATTTTGCCCATACAATTGTTGTGCCATAGTGTTCAGTGTTTCTTTTGTTGGAATTTGTGGGATACTATTAAAAGTATCACTTTTTGATTTTATTATAGATAATACAGCATTTGATTTTTCATTTTGTTTGAAAAGATAAATACTCTCAGTGGAATCTTTCCAAAAAGTAGCTCCAATAAAAGCTTTTGAGATAAAAGCATCTTCCTTATCAAGGAGAGAAATATCATCACTTTTTGGTGTTACTAATGTCATATTTTTTACTTTCTTGATATCCTCTTCTGATACAAAACTAATATCGTTACTATTAATCCAACCGCTTACATACGGTGTTTCTACAAAAACAAAAGCCTTATCAAGCGAATAGTGCAATACTTTTAATGGGGTATTTGTGTGTATCATTGAATTTTGCAAATAATCAAATGGGTATCCGCCCCCTTGAGATGCAAAATCATAGAAAAATGGCTTATTTGTAGGCATCACTCTACAATCTGTATTTCTTGTGGTTATCCCATTTTTGTATATTGATGGGAAAGTGGGTGGATTTGTATTTGCTATCAGTTTTTGTTTAAAACTTTGCATAACCTCTTGTTTATTGTCTCCAAAATATGTTCTATTTACAATATATCTAGCTCCAAAATCAAAGTTAAATTTATTTACTTCAAAATCAGCATCCCATGGTTTATAGTATCTCACTAAAAATTCATCATTGTATTTCAAAAAAGTTGTGTTTAAATCTACACCAAATGTGGTAAAGTTTTGTGGTATCGTCGTTATATCTTTGATTTTTGTTGCACCAAAAGAAAGAACTGCAAAAATTACACATGCTATAAAAAATTTCATATTAAACTCGCTTTATTTTATTTGGTATTAAAATACTTCAAAACTGTTCTGATAATATCATCATCATCACGGCTAGGAGACTTAAGAACCTCTTTTTTGTCATCTTTATGAACAATGGAGATGTTCATCTCATAATTGCTAATACTTTTCAACCCCTTTTGAATTCCTAAAAGTTTTATAAAAATAAGGTCAATAAACTGCTTCGTATAAATGTCAAGCCTTCCAAATCTATCTTCCATCTCTTCAAGGATTTCATATACTTCTGTTTTATCTTTTGCCTTACTAAGCCGTCTGTACAGTTCCAATCGAAGCCTGTCCTCACTAATATACTCATTGCTAATATATGCACTAATGGTGAGTTTGATATCAACGGTTGCTTTCTCTTCAGTAAAATCGCCACTAAGTGTTGCTATCGCATCTTCAAGCATTTTTATATACAGTGCATATCCAATATTTTCAATATGCCCACTTTGAGCAACACCCATAATATTTCCACCACCTCTAATAGCCAAATCTTGATGTGCCAAAGCTGTTCCACTTCCAAGATATGAGTTGCTTTCAAGAGCAACAAGCCTTTTAATGGCATCCTCTGTAAGTTTATTTTTATCTTGAACCATAAAATAACAGTACCCCTCTTTGTTGCTTCGCCCAACTCTCCCTCTTAATTGATGCAAATCTGCTATCCCAAACTTATTTGCACCATCGATTATCATTGTGTTTGCATTTGGAAGATGAAGTCCTGATTCTACAATGCTAGTCGCCAATAATATATCAAACTTCCCATCTGAAAAATCTTCAATAATTCTTATTGAATCTTTTGGATGGACTTGCGAGTGCATTATCTCTATCTTCATATTTGGTAAAATACTCAAAATCTCACTCTTTTTATCTTTGATAGTTGCTATATTATTGTAAATATAAAAGATTTGACCGCCTCTTCTTTTTTCCCTTAAAATAACCTCTTTTATGATTTTTTCATCATATTCTTTCACAAAACTTCGCACTCCAATTCTTTCGCTTGGTGGCGTTGTAAGGCTACTCATCCCTTTTATTTTTGACAATGCAAGGTTCAAAGTTCGTGGAATTGGGGTAGCACTCATAGAAAATATATGAGCATCACTTCTCAATTCCTTGAGTTTTTCTTTTTGTTTTACCCCAAATTTATGCTCTTCGTCTATCACGATAAGAGCTAATTTTTTGCAAGTTACATTTAAAAGAGAATGTGTTCCAACTACAAAATCAACAGTTCCCTCTTCAAGTGCTTTTTTTACAATGGTTTGCTCTTTTACTGTTGTTCTCCCATCAAGCTTTGCTATTTTTATACCATATTTTTCAACTCTTTTTTTGAGCCCTTCATAATGTTGAGAAGACAACAGTGTCGTTGGACAAACGAGTAAGGCTTGGTATCCGCTTAAAATTGTGGCAAAAATTCCATTGAGTGCAACCTCTGTTTTTCCAAAACCAACATCACCACTAAGCAGTCTATCCATCACAAGCCCACTTGAAATATCTCCAAAAAACTCATCAATACTTCTTTGCTGATCTTTTGTATAAATGAAGCCAGAATCATTTTGTAAAAGCACAATTTCCTCTTTTGTTGTATCGATTTTAATCCCCTCTATTAATTCCCTTCTTACAGCAAGTGCAATAATCTCGCTCGCTATTGCAAATAATTTTTCTTTAACTTTACTTTTTAATTTAGCAAACGACCCTTTCCCAAGCTTATCAAGAAGGGCTGTATTTCCACTATCAGCTACATATCTATCGATTAAATCAAGATTTTGTACAGGAACTAAAAGTCTATCGTCTCCAAGATAAGTCAAAACAACAAAATCCATTTTAGCGCCCATCACAACTACAGGCTCAATCCCGATAAACCGCCCTACTCCATGGATTTCATGAACTACAAAATCACCATTTTTAAGCTCATCAATAATAATTTTTGGTTTTTTCTTTTTTCTTTTTTTACTTTCTGTGTTAAGAGAAAGAATAATCTCATCATCGCTCATAAGATTTATAAGCTCATCCCTGTATATAACTTCATATTTTTGAAATTTTGCATCTCTTAAAAGGGGTAATTCATAAGCACGCACTCTGGCTTCTGTTGCACTTATAATGGTTATCTTTTTTTCTTTGTGAAATTCTAAAAATTCTTTTTTATTTGATGGTTCGATTTGTTTGTAAATACTTTGAGAAAGTATCGGCTTCAGGCTTAAGATAGCCTCTTTTTGTATCCTTTTTTCATTAAAGATAAAAACTTCATCTATCTCGTCAAGTGCTTTTTTGGTAATAACACTTTCTAATTGCTGAACATAAAACTCTCCCAAATCATCAAGATACCAAAATCCCAAAGAGTGGATATCTTTAATAAAAGCGTCACTCTTAGAACTTCTTGCTCTTTCTTCAAGTTCTTCAAACTTATCACCACTAAGGCTCAAAAAAGCAGGCGATATTAAAATACTTTCCAGTTCCTCTTTCTGTGATTTTTGACTTTCTACATCAAAAATTCGGATACTTTCAATTTCTGTATCAAAAAATGAAATCCTAAAGGCATCCTCCCGCTCAAGTGGAAAAATATCTAAAATATCACCTCGAAAAGAAACTTCACCTTCACTAGTTACAATATCCACAAATACATATCCCCAATTATAAAGCTTATCTTTGAGAGCATTTATATTTATCGTATCACCAAAATTAAGAGAAAATTGTTCAAAACAACTCTCTTTTGGAAGGGGAAAGGTGATGGTACGAATAGGTGAAATAAGAATTTTGTTTTTCTTTTTATAGAGATGATATTGCTCCAGAATCTTTGTGATAGATTTCAGTTCATCACTAAAAGAGAGTAAATCATCCCCGTAATTTGCTCTAAAGTCTGGTAGCAAAAAAGGCTCATATCCCAAAAATGAGGCACAGTCTTTTGCTTTATAAGCCTCTTTTTCATCTGAAACAACCAAAAGTTGTGGTTTATTTTGTTTTAAACTATAAAAAATATCTTGCATATTATTTTTCTTTTTTATCCTTTTGTAATGGTTGCATTTTTTGAATTAGTTTATAGAGCCACTTGCAAATTCAAACAAATGATTATAAACAGTTTCAATCATCATCTTTTCACTTTAAAAATAACCATTTACAGGGAGTAAATAGTGATTTTTAAAGTGAAAATCTAATAATTGCTACTATTCATACTCAAAATCTTTGA
>CAMCYD010000161.1 GCA_945883785.1 Helicobacter pylori PMSS1 | reverse complement strand
GCTTTGGGACGACTATATTTGTATATGATTATTCTTACAACACTCTATAAGGTGTTTATTTTTTGTGGGAAAATAATTGCTAAAATCAATAATTGTCTTATTTTAACTATATGCCAAAAATAATAACAAATTTTTAAGGGTATTCCTTTACTATGCGAATTCGCCAGTTTTTTAAGATTAAGATCTTCAAGATTGATATCTTCTAAAATCTCTTTTTGTTCAAAATGACTATTTTTTGATAACTCTATGGCTTTTTCCAAAGTAAGCAAATTTTCATCATCATTAGCAATCAAACTAACTCCAATAGATGTTAATAAAAGAATTTTATAAAATGTATTTGTCGTTTTCATTTATTTAGTAAGCATCTCTCGTTTGTATTTTACAAAATTATCTGTTTTGTATTTTTTTGTTGCAATAAAATCTCCAAGTAACATAAACTCTTCAAGATTTGAATATCCAGGTCTTGTAAAAATTTTATTTCCATCCAAATCAAAAAATATTAAAGCTGGAGTCGCACGAACTTGATGTTTATTGGCAAAATTTTTATGGCTTATAGCTTTCCCATCAAAATCATGAGTTTCAATATTTCCATTGACATCTATTTCAAGATTTAAAAAATTCTTTTTATAGAATTTAATAACTTCTGGTTTATTTAAAACATTCATTTTCATCTTATGACAAAATGGACAATCATCCATTCCGAAAAAAATAAAAATACCTTTTTTACCATCCTCTTTTGCTGATTGTAAATCCTCTTTGAGATTGTCTGAAGAAAAATCAAAAAAATCATTATTACTTTGAGCGAATAGTAAATTTACTAAAAAAAGCATTGGAAATATGAGCTTTAACATCTGTTGTTCCTTTTGTGTGTTATTGAAAAAAATTATAACCAATAGGAACTTTATAAAGTAAAGAGAAATGTAGTCTAAGGATAAAATTAAAGGAGATTTTATGATAAAATTTTTACACACACCTATGATGTTTTAAGACTTTTGTGCATTGAATGGGAATCTTAAAACATCATGGGTCTACATAAAGGTTACGATTTAATGTGAGAAGTTACGAAACCCTTTCTGCTGTAAGCATAATCTCATTTTCTAAACTTTTTCGTTGTTCAACAAGATAGATTAAATTTTTTTTCAATAACTCTTTATCTTTATAAGACTCAATAATAAACTCATACAATTTTGGACGATTCTTTTTCCAATTATGTAAAGTTGTTTTATTTATCTCTAAATCATTTTCTAACTTTCGCAAGCTTGGTGCTGATACTGACATGGACAAACCTTCTAATTTTTATGCCGTATTGTACAAGTATTTGGAACAATTGTCAATAGTAAATACTATAAATGTTCCAATATTTTGTACAAAGAAGATAAAAAGTATAGCTTTTGTATAATTTTTGAATATCGGAGATACAAATGACAAAACAAGAACAAAGTAAGATTCTTCATAATCTTTATCTGCAAAAGAGTTTCGGGATAAGGTATATGGATTCTTTTAGCATAAAAAAGCTAGAACATCAGGAAACATTTATGTCGCAAGAAGTGATGCATAACTGTGTTTTATGCGATGCTTCAAAAATATCTAAAAATAAAATATTTGGAAATGGAAATATCCATTCAAAAATAATGTTTCTTTCAACTGTCCCATCATTTGATGAAGCTTCAAAAGAGATGTTTAATAAGATGATTGAAAATGTGATAGGGATACCGATAAATGAAATTTATCTTACAAGCATCATAAAATGTGATTTGAGTGACAAAACTCTTGGGATAAAAGATTTTGCTCAAAAATGCAAGGGTTACATTACAAATCAAATGGAACAAAGTTCAGCAAAAATCATAGTAACTCTAGGTGATAGTTATAATTATTTATTGAATGATAGCAATGAAGTTGCTAGTGTGAGGGGAACTGTGATAAAACTGAAAGACAAAAGTATTATTCCTATATATCATCCGAGTTTTCTTTTACGAAATCCATCTTTAAAAAAAGAAACATTTGATGATTTGAAAAAAATAAAATTATTATTGGAGCAGATATGAAAAAAATGATGCAAATCATTGTATTGTCAATACTTTTAGGTGGATTTTTCATACAAACTTTTGCTAGTGAGGTTTATCTTAGTCATATCAAAGAACCAAAGATTGTTATTTCAGACTCCCCAAAAGAGACAAAAAGTGTGATAAATACTGTCAAAGTACCAGAAACTTTGATTGAACAAAAGAAAGAAGAAGCAAAAGATAAATTACAAAAAAAGGTTGAGGAAAAACCTGAAATAAAACTTCAAAAAAATCCAGAAATAAAATCTAAATCAATAGAAGAACAATCAAAGGCAGTGATAGAAAAAGTTGAGCCAAAAAAGATACTGATTCAGGATAATAAAAAAGTTATCCAAAATGAGTCAATTGCCTTGGTTTTTGCTTCAAATACAGCGGGAAAATATTCAATAGAAGCTACAAATGTTGCTATGACATATTTAGTCAATAAAAATATGAAATTTCAGCTTGAAGTCTTTGATATAGAACTAGAAACGAAAGAAAATATTGCTAAAACTTTGGATACTATCAATGAAAAAGGGATAAAAAAAGTTATTCTTTTACTCACAAGCAATAATATCTGGGGTTTAAATGGTTATCCTGAAATTGGAAAATTTGAGATTTATTTACCACTTGTAAACAAAGCTGCTGTTGCCAATCCAAAACAAAATTATATTTTTGGAGGGATGGATTATAGAAAACAATTTGCATTTTTATCTTCAAAAGCATCCTCTAACATTGTTGAAATCTATGATGAAAGTGGGATTAGTAAAAGTTTACATGAGGAACTTATGAAATTAAATATTCCAGATGCAACCTATGTGCAATTAGTCGGTAAAAATCCAAACTATAATCCACTTTTTTCTAAAACAAATAAAATTAAAGATTCAACAGTAATTTTAAATACCTCAATAGTTAAAAGTGCTATTATCTTGTCATTGCTGAGAGGAAATGATGTAGAACCGAAAGAGATATTTGCAACACAACTCAACTATTCCCCACTCATTTTTAATCTTACACAACAAGAAGATAGAGATAACCTTTTTGTAGCAAATTCTATAGATGTACTCCCTCGAGATTTAGAAGAATTGATATCATTTTTTGGTGATGATGTGTTGTTTAGTTGGGTAAATTATTCAACTATTTTAGGGTTAGAATATTTTATGACGAATAATAAAAAGTTGTTCGGAAATATTGAAATCAAAGATAATCAAGTAAATTATCCTATAAAACTTTTTGGATTTGATGGGAGTAAATTTGTTGATGCAAAGAGATAACCAAAAACTTTCTATCGGTATTATTGGTTGCGGGGCTTCAGCTCTTTTCTCCTCTATTATCTTATCAAAAAAGAATTATAAAGTAACAGTTTTTGAAAAAAATCCAAAAGCTGGGAAAAAACTCCTAGCCACTGGAAATGGAAAATGCAATATCACAAATCAAAATCTAACACTCAACCATTTTTTTTCTGCAAATCTTACTTTTATACAATATCCGATTGAAACTTTTGGATTTAGAGAATTTTCAAAATTTTGCGAAGAGATAGGATTAAACCTCACTACAAATGACAATGGAAAAACTTATCCAGCATCTTTGCAAGCATCAAGTGTGGTAGATGTTTTGTATCAAGAAGCTTTAGAAAATGGTGTTGCATTTCATTTTAATAGTATGGTTGAAGATATTGCTTTTAAAGAAAAAGCATATGTTCTCTGTGATGGAAAAACTCATACATTTGACAAAGTTGTCATAGCAACTGGAAGTATTGCGATGGAAAAGTTAGGCGGAAGTGAAAGTGGGTATGGTTTTGCAAAGAAATTTGGTCATACAATCATAACTCCACTTCCATCACTTGTGCAATTAACTTCAAATGACAAAGAGATTTATCCTTTAAATGGAGTTAAAACTGAAGCAAATATCACTTTAACAATCAATAATAAACCACAAAAAACACTTTTTGGAGATATCTTATTTACAAATTATGGTGTTTCTGGAAATGCTATTTTGGATATGAGTCGTGAAGCAAATATGGGAATTTTAAATAAACAAAAGATAGATATTTTAGTGGATATATTTCCAAATATGGATAAAAATAAACTTCTTGCACTTTTGGAAAAAAAGAAAAAACTGCTTGGCAAAAAGAAAAAAGAATTTTTACTCCTTAGTTTGGTAAATAATAAACTTATTGATTTTATTTTGAAAAAAGCAAAAATAGCCCATCATAAACAATTTATTGATGATTTGGATAAAAAAGATTTGTTAAATATTGTGTATGCGTTAAAATCCATAAAGATAAGTATAGATGGCTCAAAAGGATTTGAAAATGCAGAAGTTGTAGCTGGTGGAGTTTGTGTAGATGAAGTTGATAGCAAAACAATGGAGTCCAAAAAACGAAAAGGGCTTTATTTTTGTGGTGAAGTTCTTGATGTTGATGGTGCTTGTGGTGGATACAATTTGCACTGGGCTTGGGCTAGTGCTTTTGTGATGGCTTCAAATATGAAGTAGATTTAAAAATCTTTTAGAGCCACTTGCAAATTCAAACAAATGATTATAAACAGTTTCAATCATCATCTTTCCCCTTTAAAAATAACCATTTACAGGGAGTAAATAGTGATTTTTAAAGTGAAAATCTAATAATTGCTACTATTCATACTCAAAATCTTTGA
>CAMCYD010000160.1 GCA_945883785.1 Helicobacter pylori PMSS1 | reverse complement strand
AGTGAAGCGATGATGGCTTTAGAATCTTTAGGATTTAAAAAAGAAGTTATAGCAACTGCTTTAAAAAATTGTGTTGGTAATACAACAAGTGAATTAGTAAAAGAAGCTTTAAAAAGGTTACAAAAATGAGTAAAATAGGGATAATATTTGGTGCTAAGAGTTTTGAACATGAGATAAGTATAGTGAGTTCTATCGCATTAAAACAAGTTTTAAATGATGAACTTATTTATATATTTGTTGATAAAAATAGAGAGTTTTATCATATACCAACAAACAAAATAAATTCAAAACTTTTTAGTAGTGGTGAGTATAAAAAATTTGATAAATTGCATATTAACAATGGTGGTTTTTATAAAACTGCTCTTTTTGGTGATAAAAAAATTGAGTTTGATTTTGCACTAAATGTTACTCATGGTGGAGATGGTGAGGATGGTGTATTGGCATCACTTTTTGAATTTTTTGCTATCCCTTTTATTGGTCCTAGAGTGGAAGCTTGTGTTGTAAGTTGTAATAAACATTTTACTAAAAACTATGCTTTAAGTTGTGGAGTAAAAACCCTGCCATCACTTCATTTTAATAAAAAAGACACAATTGAATTAAGTGAATTTCCTTGTATTATCAAACCAGTCCGACTTGGAAGTAGTATCGGTGTAGCTATCGTAAAATCACAAGAGGAACTCTCTTATGCCCTTGATGTTGCTTTTGAATTTGATAATGAAATCATCGTAGAATCTTTTATCAATAATGTTAAAGAGTACAATTTAGCTGGAACGAAAGCAAATGGAGAGTTTATGTTTTCAATTGTAGAGGAGCCTAAAAAAGAGGAATTTTTAGATTTTGATAAAAAATATCTTGATTTTACAAGAACAGAAAGGGTCAATGAAGCTGAATTAAGCGATGAGTTAGTTTTAAAACTCCAAGAGAATTTCAAAAAAATCTACAACCATGCTTTTGAAGGAAGTTTGATAAGATGTGATTTCTTCGTAGTTGATGGAGAGGTGTATCTTAATGAAATCAATCCAATTCCAGGGAGTATGGCAAATTATCTTTTTGATGATTTTCAAGGAACTATCCAAAAGTTGTCTCGTTCGTTACCAAAAAAACAGATAATTAATATCACCTATGACTATGTAAATAAAATACAAGCGGCAAAAGGTAAATAGTTCTGACATGATAAAATCCTTTATAGTTTTCGGTTTAGAAAAGCCGATTTTAAACTATCTTTTATTGGTATTTATTTTTATTTTATCCGTATTTGCGTATTTTAAAATTCCAAAAGAGATTTTTCCAATCTCTAAACTTGATGCGATAACTATAACAGGAAGCTATGCAGGGGCAAGTAGTGATATCCTTGACCTAATGGCTGTTTCCAAAATCGAAGAGGAACTTGATACTATTAGTGAAGTGGATAAAGTAACTACTATTATCAAAACAGGATATTTTACTATCAATGTGGAACTTAAAAGTGGTTACACAACTGCTGATGCCCTTGACAAAGTAAAAGATATCATCTCTAAAATCAAAACAGACCTTCCAGCAGATATGACCGAACCAGTTGTGAAAGAGACAACTCACGCTTTTCCACTTGTAACCGTTGCCGTTTTTGGAGACCTCTCAAAAGAAGAACTTTTAAAAATTGCAAAAGATATCAAATCAAAACTGAGTAAACTTGATGATTTAAGTAATATTACCATTTGGGGAGAGAGTGACAAAGAGTTGCTCCTTACTTTTGATGAAGCTAAAATGGAAGGGTATGGAGTTAATAAACAAGAGGTGATAACGATGTTATCCCAAATGAGTTCCATTTTTCCAGCTGGTATCATAAAAGACAAAGGGACACACTATTATCTGAGTAGTCAAAATGGTGAAAAAGACCTCAATGTTCTTGGGAATACCCTTCTCAAACTTTCCAATAAAACCCTCTACCTTAAAGATATAGCAACCATTGAATATGAATTGGCTGATGTCAATAATGCTTCCCACTTTAATGGGAAAAGAGATATGTCCATAGGGATAAATAAAGGGGAAACGGGTGATAGTATAGCCTTGGTAAAAGAGATAAAAGAGATACTTCATAAAGAGGAAAAGAACTATAAAAATGTAAAATTTGACACCTATACAGATACCTCAATTTGGATAAAAAATAGGCTCAATACCGTTGTTTCGAATATTATCTTTGGTGTGATGCTTCTTTGTATTGCTTTATTTTTTCTAGTGAATGCAAGGGTTGCTTTGGTTGTTGCCCTTGGAATCCCTACAAGTTTTATGATTGGGCTTATTTTTGCTGAATATTATGGATATAGTTTAAATATGCTCTCACTCCTTGGGGTACTTTTAGCCCTTGGGATGCTTGTTGATGAAGCGATTGTTGTTGGTGAAAATATCTACAGGCATATGGAGATGGGAAAAGATAACTTGAGCGCAGCGATTGATGGATCTGTTGAGATGTTTCCAGCAGTTTTAACGGCAACTGCCACAACTGTTTTTGCATTTTTGCCCATTTTGATGCTAACTGGAGAAACGGGACTTTTTATGAAAATCTTGCCTATTATGATATCAATTTTGTTAATAAGTTCCCTTTTTGAAGCATTTTTCTTTTTACCTTTGCATGCAAAACATAGTTTTAAATTGAATAAAGAGGGGAAATTTACAGAAACCTTTTGGGAAAAAAATAAAAATCTTTACGACACAATCTTATCTTTTGTCTTAAAATGGAAATATGCAGCACTTATAGGGTTGTTGACCCTTATTATAGGAACTACTTTCACACTTTTTAAACTTATCAAATTTGAGTTTATTCCAGAGTTTGATACAACACAAGTTTATATCAATGGTTCTGTTGGTGTTGGAAATAGCCTAGAAGAGACTGAGAAAAAAGTGGAGATTTTAGAGCAAAAACTCCTTGAAAAATTTAAACTCGGGAGTAATATAGATTCAATTAGTTCAGTGATTGGGATGAAGCTTGATGGGAAACAGATGCCTCAAAATGAGGAGTTTTATTTTCAAATATTTGTAAACTTACAAGAAAACAAACCAGATAATTTTTTTGATATCTATATCAATCCGTATTTTAGCCCAGTCTATGATGATACTGATATGACAAGGGAAAAGATGGCAAAAGAGATTGCAAATGAGATGAGAGCATTTATAGAAAAAGATGCCGTTTCCAAAAATGATTTTAAAGAACTCAAAGTGTATGTTCCAGGTGCTGGAATAGTGAAATATGATATTGAGATGGCTCTTAGTGGAAAAAATGAAGCAAAAGTTTTAGAAGCGATACACTCTATCAAAGAGAGTTTAAATACTATCAAAGGTGTTAGCAATGTTGCAGATGACCTTTTATTTGGAAATATTGATTTGAAGTTTTCTATCAACAACTATGGAAGTGAGCTTGGATTTAATGAAACAACCATAGTGAATGCCCTCAAGCCTTACTATTTCAAAGGAAGTTTTGCAAAAATGTATGATGAAAATGGTGTTGTTGATATTGTATTTATGGGGAAAGATAAAGATGAAAAAGAGAGCCTTGATAACTTTTGGCTCACCATTCCAAATAGTGATAAAAAAGTACTTTTAAAAGATATAGCAACTATCGATAAAAAAGAGAGTTTAAGTCAAATATTCAAAGAAAATGGTGTTGCTATCAAAAGTATCACAGCAAGCATTAGTGATAGCACGAGCGACGAGGTGTATGAACAGCTCCAACCAACGATAAGCAAACTAGACCCATCGGTTCATTTAGATATTAAAGGGGAACAACAAGAGAATCAAAAAGTCAAAAAAGAGATGGCACAAGCTTTTGTTATCGCACTTTTATTGATATTTATAGCACTTGTTTGGATGTTTGATAGTATCGTCAAATCACTTATCATTTTAAGCACGATTCCACTTTCAATTGTTGGAGTGCTCATTGGAAATATGTTGATTGGGATAAATCTTTCTATGCCTGGACTTATTGGGATTGTTGGACTAGCTGGAGTTATAGTCAATGATGGGATAATTATGATGGATTTTATCCAAAATGCAAAAAATTTAGATGAACTAAAAAACTTTGCACTGCAAAGATTAAGACCTATTTTACTCACTTCACTTACTACTATTTTGGGATTAAGCACTTTAATATTTTTTGCATCAGGACAATCGCTCATTTTACAACCGATGGCAGTTGCCCTTGGATTTGGGGTGATGTTTGCTACTATTTTAAATCTCTATTATGTACCGATGCTTTACCGTATCATCTATCTCAATAAATCAAAATAAAAGGAAAAAAAGAAAATGACTGAATGTTTTACAAAATTAAAAGAGCTGATTGAAAATGTAGTTTTAGCTGATATTGAAGATCAAATTGATGATATTTTTGAGCAAATCACAAAAGAGAAAAACGGGAAAGAGAAATACGAAGATGAGCTAAATGACCTCTATGAGATGAGAACAGAGTTCAATGAAATTTTAAATGATATAGCAAAAAAAGAACTTTCAAAAGATGAGTGTAAAGAGCTGTATGAAGAGATTTTTGATATGATAAGTGGAGATGAGTAAAAACTCATCCAAAATTTAACTAAGTAAATAAGTGCCTCCAACTAATTATCCTCTAAAAACAGTTTAAGCTAAAGCACCATTGCATCGTTGGAATTTCTTGACTTACTACCGTAAGTCTGCGAACTTCCGCCTTGCACTGGCACTTCATCTTAAACTCTTTTTTGTAGAGTTTAAT
>CAMCYD010000159.1 GCA_945883785.1 Helicobacter pylori PMSS1 | reverse complement strand
TTTTATTAGTTGGTGGTACTTACTAGCCATAAAAATATATGAGTATCAATAAGATATCTCTTCATAATCCTAACAACTCTTCATCATTCATTGAAAAATCGTTTTTAAGAGTAAAACTGCCTTTACCTTTGTAGAGACCAAATTCTCGCTGTTCTTCTATCTCAAGATTTTTTTCATAAGGAATTAACATAGCTATTTTCTCATGTTGTTTGCCATACTCGATGATAAATCTCTCACCATCATTTTTTATCGTTTTTAATATATCTGAAAAATGAGATTTTAAATCTGCCACTTGTATTGATTGCATATCGTTTTCCTATTTGAGTTGATTGTGATAAATTATATCTTTTTGATGACATGATGTCAACTAAATATAGCTATCCAAATACAATTAAGTTTTGGTAAAGTCAATTCAAACCTTCCACTTTGTAAACAGTCTCTTTCATCTCATTGTAACTTTTTGCTTTAATGTAATTTTCAAGCCAACTTTCTACCCACACAGGAACATTTCCGTTGTGTTTCCAGTTCATAATAGTTTGATAAGGTAAGTTTGTTAATAGAGAAAAACCTTTTTTCGATAATTGCATTGATTCTAGTTTTATTTCAAATTCAACTATAGTCATATTTCCCCTTTAACTAGTGATTTAAGATAGAAATAGTAACAAAATATAGTTAATCAATAGTTAAGTATTGACAAAGATATCAAATCAATATATAATACAATTTATAATATATCAATTCAAGATACAAGGATTTATAAATGAAAGTTAAAATTACCCTCAAAAACAAAAAATCTCAAAAAAAGAATACAAAAGCATCCAATCAAAAAGAGATTATCCATCAACTTTATATCAAATTTAATTGTTTAATTCCAAAATATGAACTCAAAGAGGGGTTAAAAGAATTTCATCTTTTATAAAACATAGAAACTGTCATTGCGAGGAACGAAGCAATCCACAAAGCCGACTTATGGACTGCTTCGTTCCTCGCAGTGACATCCAAAATAATCTTTAGTTTGATTTAGGATAACTATATTAGGGTAACTATATGGCTAAAATTCAGCCAAAAAAAAAGCAGGTAAAAACCTGCTTTGTATCTTTTAATTTTAATTTTAATTTTTTTAACAATGGTGCTAATTTTTTTAATTTGTGGATTCCTCAACTACTCTAACTTCTATTTTTTGGAAAAATGTTGGAAAATTAGGATTATTTGGAACCAATCATTCATGTTCATAATATGTTCATCTTGTAAGTATTGTTAAACCTTTTCGTTTATCTAATCAAGTTATAGTATTTCATTCTCTCCATGTATTAGCTTTTGATGCATCAATAGTTATTTCATATTTTCAATCTCATAAATCTGTAACAGTAAATCAAGGAAACATTGGTAAATCTTCTAAAGTAATCTACTCCCGCCGCCACCGGCCCTAGACAGTATCTAATTTCCGTATCCGTAAGAAAGTCTCTTCTGCTTTGTTGGAATTAATATCAATTTGGAATGATCATATTCAAGACAATCATTGTAAATTTAATTCAGTTTTATCAAAAGTTGGAGATTCTACAGTTTCTGGCACTCTATTTAAATCATAATTTAAAGTACTTTCATTACCAGATGCATCTTTTATTTCTAAAATTCATGATGTTTTTTGATTAAAAAGTTTATAATAAACTCTTTCCTAAGGTGTTATATCTATATATTCCCATCAATCAAAACTTGTATCTCAATTTATTGAATGAATATAATCTCAATATCTTGTTTTGAAGCTTAACCGATATGTTCAATCTCAGTTATCATAAATAAGATTATCTTCTCATTTGCGAATTTTAACTGGTGTAATATCTCAATTCATTTCAACTGAAATCTGTTTTGTTGTTCAATCAACTGAAGAAACTGAAAAAGTATCAGTTAATGATTGTCAAGAAGTCAATTTTCTTATATCTAAATTATTATAATTTGGATGAAAACTTAATGTTCCATCTTCTGAAATTGAATAAAATCAATAAGTTGAATTTGCATCTGTTTGAGCGACAAATTTACTTTCTCAAATATTTTGATCAGAAATTTCTAATTTTAATGTTGCATTTTTATCTCCAGATGAGATAACTCATCTAAAGACTCAAGTTATTTCTGCTGGAGTTTGTGGGATGCCATTGACTGTATATACTTTAGTTGTTGATAATCATTTATCATCAGTTACTTTTATTGAAAAAGTATATTCTCAAGCTTGCGTTGGAGTTCCAGATAATTGATGAGTTGTATTATCAAAAGTAATCCACGATGGTAGATTGATTGTTTCTATTTTAGAAATTGTTCCATCTTCATCTGATATATTTAGTTGAGCAAAATATGGAGTTTGTTCAGTTATTGAAGTTGCTACTTCTCAAGAAAATTGTGGTTTTTTATTTGGTGTAATTCAATATCTACTAGCAATTGTATCAAGATGTGAGATTGCTGCTGCTTCAGTAATTGCAGTTTTTCATGCTATATTTAACACAGTATTAAGAGATTGAGTTGTTACATTACCATCAAAAGAAAAATTTGTATCTTTTAGATGAGTATGGATTGCATCACCAATAGTTATAGTATCATCACTAGTATTGTCATCTAAGCTTTGAAGGAATTGTGCTATTTTAACAACTTTCTCATCGCTTGTATTTGATCTATCTGTTCAAACAAGATCTTGGATAGTGACCATTGTATCACTTTGTATTTCACTTGATAAAATAGTTCCCAAGTTGACACCACCTACAGTAAATGTAATGTTACATCCCTCTTTATAGTGAAATGTTCCATCTGAAGTAGTTTTATCTGTATGTCCACAACCATCATCATAAGAAGCTCAAGCAACAGCTGAGTCTATGAGGTTTGCAGTTAAAGTTGGTTCAGGTGGGTTTTGAACAGTTGTCTCTCCTCATCCGCCACCACATCCTATTAAGAAAAGAGTAGCGAAGATTGACAATGTGATTTTTCATTTTATTTTCATATTTATCCTATGTAATATTTAAAGCAAATATCAAAATAATAAAAAAATTAGAGCATCTAAGCATTTACCCGACAAGAAGACTGAAGATATTTTTAAAAGATTTATAAGTATTATGCTTTATATGCCCAGCTTCCAACTATAGTTCAACCATTACGTATCCCAGCGACTTTAATACACAACCCTCAAAATCAAATACCTAAATTTCTTTTAAACCCATCAAGTATAAATATTTTTAAATAGATTTGCCATCAAAAACGACAGATTCTACCCAAAATAGATGGTAAAAATTATCTTATTTTTATTTGTTATAAAAAAATTAATTAAAGAACTTTATACCTGTTTTGCTTAATATTATATTAATTCGATAATATTTTGCTATTTTTTATTACTTTCTTCAAAATTCTCATTTAAAGATTTAAGATATTCGTAGTTTTCTTTAGCTTGATGTAGTGTTTCCTCAAAAGCAAAACCTTTCATAAGAATATGATAAAGATAAGGTTTATGCTTTCGCCAATTTCGTAAAGTCATAGGGGTAATGCCCAAAAGTCTTGCTTTGTCTTGTTGTGTTAATTTCATGTAATTATTTTATGAAATCTTATCTTGTTCTAAAATTCGCAATTATTTAGTTTTTTTATAGTTATAAAAGCAATTATTTATTCATATAAATATACAATTATCAATTAATTTTCTAATAACCTAGAAAAGAGCAAATAAATTGCGGATGTGGCCTAATGGTTGGGCGCTGGGCTTCAACCCCAGAATTGGAAAACCAATCCAGAAAAGCGGGTTCGATTCCCGTCGTCCGCTCCAAAAAAAGGATACAAGAATGGCTAAAAGACTTTATCATATTGGTATTGATAAAATAAAAACTTATATTCTCGATCAAAAATCAAAAATAGCTCAAAATATCCATGATAAAGATAGATTTGAAATAAGTAAAGTTTTTGGTAGAACTTATTATGAAGTAGCCTTACACGATTTTTGTATGAAGTACAAGATTGATAAAAATATAAAATATCAACTTCAAGTAATAAATATTTTTAAATCATCACAATTTATAACTGATTTTTATAATATATTATCGTTAACAATATTTGAAGAAGGTCATCATTTTCAAATGATTGAAAATGATACTTTAAAAGATTATCAAAAATCTATTTTTTATATTTTTATCTATTTTTTGCATACAAACATAAATGAGAACAAAAAAGAGATTGCTGATAAACTTTTATCTCAATATTTTTTTCACCACCTAAGTACAATAAATAAAGCAAATAACATCGTCTTAAACTATCAGAATATGACAAGAAGCTATATAAAAGGGAAAAATATAGTTCTAAAAGAGTCTTATAAGATAGATGAAAATGGGGATGTGAATTTTAAAATATTTGTAAACCAAGAGGTTAGGATAGATTTAAATGGAAAATCGGTCAAAACACTTAGAAAAAAAGCGTATAAAAAAATATTTTTTGAACTCATTGATTCCTACAAAAGTGCTTAAGTTCTTTCAAAACTCTATAATCCCCAATCAATCCAACCCCTAACCAACAAAACAGCTACAAACCGCTATAATTAGGTATTTTAAAGAGAAAAATAGCACTCAAAATCTTTCACCAATACTTTCTAGAATAGATCAGCTTGAATCTGAAGTAAAATCTCTTAAATTAGAAAATAAGCAAATTAAACTTGAGAATACCAAACTTACAAAAGAGAATAAGAAAATCAATTTGCATCAAACAAGAATTTGATATACCAAAGATACAAAT
>CAMCYD010000158.1 GCA_945883785.1 Helicobacter pylori PMSS1 | reverse complement strand
AAAGCAAACTAAAGCTTATATTGTATGTCATTGCGAGGAACGAAGCAATCCATAGTCGGCTTCGTGGATTGCTTCGTGCCTCGCAATGACAGTTTCTATGTTTTAGTTTGCTTTGTGATAGCTATACTTACACAGAACATAATGATTTTTGGAATGAAATCGATGAATATTTTCAAGTGCGGAGTACAAGTACCCAAGTCGGTTATTTCTCCAATAATTTTAGATAAATCGCAGTAGAGATTCCACTACTTGCAATTATCATACACATCACCATAATTTGATACACAACAGCAATCATAGGGTCAACTCCGCCCAAAATTTGCCCAGTCATCATCCCAGGAATCGAAACAAGCCCAACAGCAAAAAGGGAGTTTACATCTTTGATAAGTGAGGTTTTATAAGCTATATTTCTCGCTTTTTCATACGAATTTTCTCGTTCTCGTTCCACTTCAAACCGCTCCCCTGCAAGTGAGACACTATTCATAGAATTCGCAAAAATCATCCCAGCAAGGGGGATAAGAAACCTTGGTTCATACCAAAGTTCAAGGTCTAAAACACCAAAAATTACAAAAGATAAAGTGATAATCCCCCCAATTGCAATCGAGGAAAAACTTATAAAATAATGTTTTGGGTTCTTTTTAGTAACTGGTCGCAAGGCTATAAATCCAGCTACAAGGAGCATAATAGTAAGAATTGTGATGATTAAAAAGAAATTTTTTGTGGTAAAAATGTAAGTGAGAAGATACCCTAAAAGGATAAGTTGCAAAAACATTCTACTAAGCGCATAGGGGATAGTGGTGCTATCATCGTTCCATTTTTTATAGATAAAATAGACAAAAATAATCGGGATTAGTATCCAAACAAGGTCTAAAAAAGAGATTTGTTGCATCTAAATCATTTAATCAAATATTCTAGTACATTTTCAGTTGAGCCAAAGCTCAAACATGGAAAATCTCGTAATTCTCTAAAAAAGTAAAGTAGTTCATTTTTTCTTAACATAAATTACCATATTTATAATATGCAGCACAAGCCCCTTCACTACTTACCATACAGCTTCCCATTGGGCTTTCAGGCTTACAAGCTTTTCCAAATACTTTACAGTCAATCGGGTTTGCTTTTCCTTTTAAAATCTCTCCACAAATGCACAGTTTATGGTCATCTATTTTATCAGTTGGAAGAATCTCTTTGTATATCACTTCAGCATCAAGATAATCAAACTCATCTCTTAGTTTCAAAGCACTTTTTGGGATGTCGCCTAATCCTCTCCATCTGAAGCTCTCTTTTGTTTCAAAGTAGGTATCGTTCAGTTTTTGAGCAGTTGTATTTCCATCAAAACTAACACTTCTTGTGTATTGCACTTCAAGTTCACATCTATTTTCAACAAACTGTTTTACTATCATTGAGACACTTTGTATCACATCAACTGGCTCAAATCCACTCACTACGACAGGTTTTTTGTATTGTTTTGAAAACTCATCATAAATCTTACTTCCACTTATCACACTGACATGGGCTGGTCCTATAAAAGCATCGATTTTATTTGTATCGTCATCAAGTAAAGCTCTCATAGGCTCTGGCACGGTGATGTGATTGATATGAAAAAAGATATTTTTGATATTTTTTTGTATCACTTGCTGGATAAGAGCCGATGTCATAGGGGTTGTAGTTTCAAATCCAATGGCAAAAAAGATTATCTTTTTACTTTCATTTTCTTTGGCAATCCTCAAACAATCAAGTGGAGAGTAAACAAATCGTACATCAGCCCCTTTGCTCCTCGCATCTTGCAAACTTCCACGACTTCCTGGGACTTTTATCATATCCCCCAAAGTGACTAAAATAACATCGCTTAACATTGCCAAAGTGTAAGCATGGTCGATTCTCTCTTTTGGCATCACACAAACAGGACACCCTGGACCATGGACAAAATTGATGTTTGATGGGAGAAGTTGTTTGAGTCCATACTTCATAATCGTATGGGTATGTCCTCCGCAAACTTCCATAATATTTATCGGATGAGGTAAATTTCTTGCATCATCTGAAATAATCTTTGCATATTTTTTGATAACATCACTTTGACGAAAACCATCATAAAGGTCTTTTAGCTTGAGTTCCATTTTTTAACCTTTAGTTTGATTTGAGCAATTATCGCTTTCTGTTATAGTTTTCTCCAAGGCTTCCGCATCCATCGCTTCCAAAATCTCACGATAAGTTTCAAGGGAAAGAAGAGCATCTTCTTCATCAATTTTATTCATAATAAATCCAATATGAATAAGGACAAAATCGCCAATATTTATACTATTTTCTTCCATAAGGTCAAGTGAAGCTTCACGGCTTACCCCCATAGTATCAACGGTTGCGGTGTTATTTTCTTTATCGATTTTGGTTACTTTGCTTGGTATTGAAAGGCACATATTTTTATCTCATCTTTCTTTTAAATTCTATCCAATCAATCACTTTTTGGATACTTTTTTCATCTTTTGTATTGACTTCAAGTATATCGACATTTGGTTTGAGTTTTCGTGCATCTTTTTTTTCTGCTTCGATATCATAGTCAAAATGTGGGAGCAAGTCTGTTTTTGTAATAAGTATCAAATCAGCACTTCTAAACATTACAGGATATTTTGCTATTTTGTCATTTCCTTCAGGAACACTGACAAGAACGATGTTTAGATGAGTTCCCACATCATAACTCGCAGGGCACACAAGATTTCCAACATTTTCCACAAATAGCACATCAATCGGAGCTAGAGGAACATGATGAAGTGCTTTATGTACCATAAAAGCATCAAGATGACAAGCTGAGCCAGTTTGGATTTGATAAGCATTTATCCCTTTTGCTTTTAATCTATCGGCATCTCTTGAAGTTTCTAAATCTCCTTCAATCACTGCAAATTTAAAAGGGGTAAGCCCCGCTAATTTTTCTAAAAGTGTTGTTTTCCCACTCCCTGGACTTGACATAAGATTGATAGCTAACACATTGTGCTCATCAAAATGGGCACGATTGTGAATCGCTTCTTGGTCGTTTTTATCTAAAATTTTTTTGATAATTTCCACAGTTTTTTTATCATTTAACTGAGGATTTGCATGGACATTTTCCATTTTGTCATTGCCGTGATGGTGATGATGTGAGTATTTTGTATCGTCATCATTATGATTATGGTCGTGTTCTGTTATGCTACATCCGCAATCTTTGCACATATTTTTCTCCTATCCTATTAACATATTTGTACCAACGACAACTGAAACAATTCCAGCTGTTGCAAATACTCTTTTTAAATTTTCTTTACTATTTAATAAATTTTTATTGATATATAAAATCACCAAACCAAAACCAACAAATATAGTCATAACACCTAAACCAAAAGCCAAAACCATAGAGAAATCAACACTTTGCCCCTCTAAAAATCCTAATGTTACAAGCATACCACGAACACCGCCGATACCCATCAAAGCACCCATCGTAAATGCGGAAGTTGTATCGTTAGTATTGTGTTTATGGTTTTTCCCAAATGAAATATGAATATGTTCTTCATCATCGTGGATATGTTTGTGAAGTTGAATTCTGTCATCATAAACCATAAATAAGATATAAAATCCCATCGTCAAAATCACAACAGAAGAGACAATATCGCCGTAACCAAGTAAAATATCACTGATATTATAAATCTCAAGTAACTTAGCAAATACAAAAAGCATTAAACCATGCCCAATAGCGAACAAAGCAGTGACGGTTAAGGTTTTTGTTTTATCTTTTCCTATCGAAAAATCAGCAATCGCTGTCAAATGATCAGGACCAAAAGCATGTAAAATTCCATACCAAAAAATTAGAAATAATCCTAAATTTTCCATAGCTTACCTTTCTTGGTGAATAACTGTTCATATTCTAGTAATACAATATAAAGACAATATTAATATTCTTATTTCTTGTATGAAATTGGGACTAGAATATGGTAAAATTTTTTATGAAATGTATATTTTGCAATAATTCAAAGCTTTATCAACTAAATACAGGACAACTCAAATGTGCAAGTTGTAAGAAAAAATTTAGTTCAAAGAAAATAAATCAAAAGAATCAAATAGTTGAGTGCTTTTGTAATAATCTCACAGTAAATCAAACAGCCGAAACTTTAGCTATAACATATCAAACTGTTGCAAATCAATACAAAAGAATAAGAGAGAATATTGCTATTTTTTTAGAAGATGCTTATGTTAATACAGAAGTCTTTGCTTATGATGAATATTTGTATTTGGAAAAAAGTAAAAAATCCAAAGATAATATATTTCAATCAAAAAACTTTTTAACTTTTTGTTATGAAAATAAAGTTTACAATCTTTTAATGCCAAATGTACAAAGATATAAAAATATTGAGGCTAAAGATTTTTCAAGATTTATGAGCCTAAACAAAATCTCAAAACTTGAAAAAAAAGAGACAATTATCCAAAACTTTTGGGAGTTTTTTGAAAATTCGATTTTGAAATACAAAGGGGTAGAGGAGGAGAACTTTTTTTATTATCTTAAAGAGATTGAGTTTAAATTTAATTACCCTTTGGAGGAACAATTAAAAATATTAGGAGATATTGGATAATAAATTTATCCTATAACTTTTATAGTTTAGGCTAGAGCCACTTGCAAATTCAAAGATTTTGAGTATGAATAGTAGCAATTATTAGATTTTCACTTTAAAAATCACTATTTACTCCCTGTAAATGGTTATTTTTAAAGTGAAAAGATGATGATTGAAGCTGTTTATAATCATTTGTTTGAAT
>CAMCYD010000157.1 GCA_945883785.1 Helicobacter pylori PMSS1 | reverse complement strand
AAGGTAGGATTTCCATCCAAAATTACCCAATTGGATATTTGCGGGCATAGCTCAGGGGTAGAGCGAAACCTTGCCAAGGTTTAGGTCGAGAGTTCGAATCTCTTTGCCCGCTCCAATTTAAACTTCTAAAATTTACTATAAAGTTCTTACTATGATTCAGAAAATACAATCTTTTTTTACTAATCCAAATGTACAACATTCACTCCATTCAATGAAACCAGAAAAATCTCTTTTAGGATTTATTGGTATTATCCTCTTTTTTATTGTTCCAGAGATAGTAGCATTTATCTATGGTACAGAGATAACACAATATGCCAAACTTGGATTAGAAAATAACACAAGTTTCATAACTTATTACTACGATTTATTACTGATGCTTTTTGAAGAGGGTGGAAGCTGGTTGAATCTTGCTTTTGGGGTAGGACTATTAATTTGGCTATTTAAATCTGATAATTCTTAATTAATTCAACAAAAAATTTTCAAAAATATGATGATAAAAAGTTTGTTGTTTTAGTATTAGACAAAATCTATTTAATGTTATTAATTCTTGACTTTTTTTGTCTTCTAATCCAAGGTATTCTTTAATTGTGCTATCCGATAACTTCTCAGTTATCAATCATTAGTAAGTTTATTTTTTTCAAGCTTTTACCTTTTTTACTCACCCTTGATGATGGACTTCAGTTTCAATCTTTCTAAGACTTTCCAATAATTTCTCATAAGTTGGAGGATTACCAACTATCATGCTTTGTGCCATATCTTCATAATCATTTTTAAAATGATTATTTAGTTCTACGGTTGGAACAATTTTGATAGCACTTGGTATGGCATTTGGATAATCAGCTCTATTATCTTTATAAAAAATTGATTTATGTCTGACTACATCAGCCAATAACTCCAAATTATCTATAGCCATTTGCCCATATTCACTATTGTATAATTGAACCAAATCGTAAATATGTCGGCTCATATGATTTCGTTTTTCAATTCTTGATGGCTCATTTCTTGAATTTTCAGCATGTAAAATAGTTGCTTTTTCCCAAAATGTTCTATCAGGTCGTAATATCTCCACCTCTATAGGGTCATTTTTACCTAAAAGCTGTTCAAAATAGCTATCAATTGTTCGTTTTATTGTTGGAACTCTAGCAGACCTCACTCCAGCTTCAATTTTAACAACAGGCTTGATATATTCTCCACCATACTCATTACCATCAAGAACTTTTGGATACTCTATAAAAAGTGTCATCTCACCATCTGAAATTACCTCAAATGGCATCTTTGTTAGTTTTGATAACTCTACATTTACAATCTTTAATAAAATCTCATCAGTGTACTTTTGACCGATACTTTTAAGTTCATTAAGTGCTTTATCCAAACTTTTATTTGTCCAATTGTGTGGATTTTCAAAATAATCCCAAGGATTTCTAAACTCTCCATAGTGTTCTTTTAAAGTATCAAGGGAATATGTAACATCAATATCTTCTGAAAATCTATCTATAAGATTGAATCCTTTTGATAAAGATGTACCACCTTTAAATAAAATCCCTTTTGAACCATTTTCTCCAAATAAAATATGGAGTAAAACAGTTACCCAAACATCTTTTTCTATCACAATTGGCGGTAATCCTAAAGTAGAGGCAATATGTCCTATAGTAGCTCTTTGATTTTCAACACTTGAAGATAAGAGTTCTTTAATATAGAGCATTAATTATCTCACTTACTCTATTTTGTACCCAAAGAGGGTAATGTATAGAAGCTTTTTTTAAATCTTTTATGTCATCTTTTTGAAGTTTAGTAGCAAATTTTACAATGAGAGAGCTATCATCAAAAGCATCTTTACCCAGATATTCTATAGCACTTAATACTAATCCAACTTTCTTATTGAATCCAGTAAGCTTTTTAGGATTTATCCTTTTGAATATTATTTCAGTCTTACCAACAAACTCACTTTTATGTAGCTTATCATTAAGATAAATGTATCTCATAGGTACTTGGTCTGATAAACCCAACATATTTAAAGCCATAGAACCATGTGGCACCAAATGAGCATCATTGAGTTTTGCTATTGCTTGAGCTATAGAAGCTGGACTTGGTAATACATCACCAAAAAATGAACTCTTATGAGGTTTATAATATATCCCTTTTCTAAATCTTTTAATCATCCCATCACTATTTAATCTACTTAACTCTTTTTCAATACTGTTTTTATTAACATCCAAAAAATTTAAACTATTAGAAGCAAAAGCGATACCATCTGGCAGTTTTGATATTTTGGTTTGAACTCTACTAGATATAGGTTTTGTCATATCGTTTACTTCCTTTCTTTGTCATTATTATTAATGAATTTTACTGAAATATTTTGTGAATGTCAAGGTGTAAAAATATTACAGATACAACTCAATTCTTAGAAAATTGTTTATAGAAGAACTACTAATAAGTAATTCTGTGTAATGCAATTAAATCTTGGTAATCATGATTATCAGCTTTTTTCAAAGCTTCAATATATTCACTTCTTTTTGGATTTTCTTTTGCTAATAAATCCTCTTGCCAACGAACTGGCATTTTGCCATTTTGTCTAAGATAAATATTTGCCAACATTCTACTCCATCTACCATTGCCATTTTGAAATGGATGAATTTGTACTGCTCTATGATGAATCCTTGTAGCTGTTTCAAAAATATCAAATGTCTTATTTTTATCCCAATAAGCTATATCATCGCAAAGTTTCTTAAGCTCCATCGACACCAGATAAGCTTTTATACCGATTGAGAGTTCTATTTGTCTAAGTTTTCCAGCCCAATCCCAAACATCACCAAACATCTCATCGTGCAAATCCATCATCCAACTATAACTAAAAGGTGCTTCTCTCTTTGAGGGTGGTCGCGAAAGATATTTTATTGTTGCAGTTGCAATATTCTCTGCTTCCTTTTCATAAACTTTACTAATTGTATAGACTTTGTCATTTGGAAGTTTCAATCCAGATATATCACCAAACGGTGTGGCATCATCAATAGGTTTTGTAGAATCTATCATTATGCCACCCACAATCTATTTTTGTATTGACCTGTTAAAAATTCTTGTTCAAATTTATAGATAATTTTATCAAGAGAATTTTGCTCCAAACCTTGTTTTTCTAGTGCTGATGTACTTTGAACTAAAGATGCCATAAAGAGTGCTTTTTCTTTTGCTCTTTGCTCTTTGAGTTTATCTAAAGGTACTATCTCATTTCCTGCAAAATCAAGCCCCAAAAGGTTTGTAATCTTCTCAATTGTACTTAACTTCACATCATCACCAGCAAAAAAACGATTTAATGTTCTAATCCCAATATTAGATATTTTTGCTAAATTTTCAATAGTTATATGTAACTCATTTTTTCGTTGTTGTATTTTGTTTATTAAATCTATTCTAGTCATAACCTATCCTTTTAATAATTATGCCATAAGTGACATATTTATTTTCTTATATGCCATTTATGACATGTATTCTGAAGCTACTGGATTATTTATATCAAGATTGTTATTCAGCAAATTACTTTATAAGCTCTTTAAACTGTAACATAGCATTTGCAGCCGTTTCAGTTCGTACTTTTGAATATCTTTTTGTAATACTTGTGGTCGTGTGTCCAAGTACACTAGCAATCACTTCTAAACTTACTCCAGCATTGACAAGTTTTAGTCCGACAATATGCCTTAAGTCATGTATTCTAATCTGAGGAACTACCCTTTGAGTTTTTTCATCAATTGTTACTAAATTTGCTTTTTTCAGTATATGTACCCAGTGTTTTTTCAGTGTATCATTGTGCATTTTTTGTTTTGGGTCTTTAATTGCTGGGAAAATATATTCTCCTCTATGTGGAGTATTTTGAATAATATCCAATAAATCATCATCTAGTGCATATTCCATTTGTTTACCAGCTTTGTTATTTTCAGCTAAAACAGCATAGACTTTTTCATTAACATAGAGGTCTTTCCATTTCAACGATAGCACTTCATTAACTCTTCTACCCGTTGCTAACCAAACAAATATACTCCTAAATGGTTCTTTACTATAGGTGTTAATTGCTACATAAAGTGCTTTAATTTGCTCATCAGAGATATGAGGGTTTTTAACATTGTCAAATTTTTTAAATTCCAAAAGCTCAACAATATTTTTATTAATAAATCCAGCATGAAAAAAGTTCTTAAAGATTGGATTGAGTATCTCTTTCAATGTTTTTGCTGTTCTTGGTGCTCTTGAAGAAAGTATTTTATGTACCAAATGTTGTAAATCATTTTTAGTAATTTGCTCTATTTTCATTTTTCCAATACTATCTCTTGCCCAAATATTATAAAAACCAACATAACTTTTTATCGTTTTCACTTTTAAAATGCTCTTCTTACCATTGATATAATCATCGAACACATCATTTAGTAAACTTGTACCATCAAGCACACCATTAATACTGGATAACTTTTTTGCTATCCTCTCTTTTTGAATTGAGCCATCTTTTAAAGCATTATGTATTTCTTCTCTGTAAGCATTCATAGAGTTAATCGCTTGTAAAAGTGTCTGTTGTTTTTTAAATTCTTTGGTTACCTTCTTTTGTTGTTTAGAATAACCATTTCTTGTAGTGATTCTTAATTGTAATTTGAAATTTTCTGTTGATTTGAATTGCTTAATATCTGTAATAACATCAAGTGAAAAATTATCATCAGTGACTAAACTTAAACCTCTACAATCTTTATTTTGAATGTCAATTTTTACAAGTTTCATGGCTTCTCCAAGGTACACCACAAGGTACACCAAAA
>CAMCYD010000156.1 GCA_945883785.1 Helicobacter pylori PMSS1 | reverse complement strand
CATTTTTATTTGATGCTGTTTGGGGCGGTAAAATCATAACTTTGGCATCAGGTCTCAGTTTTGCGATATTACTTATAATAACTTTATCGCCGAGTTGAAGTCCATTTTTTATAACAATTCCATCTTTTATCAAAATACCTACTTCAACTGGTCTCATTTGTGCAATTCCTTCAACTGCTACCATCACAAAAGTCCCTTTTGGATTCTTTAAAATTGCATTTTCAGGAATCACACTCACATGCCCAAGATTGATATTTGTTAACTCTATTTTGGCAAATTCACCTGCAATTATTCGATGATTTGTATTCAAAAAACTAGCTCTTAAAAGTATCGTGTCTGTTGTTTCGTCAATTTTTGGTGCTACAAAATCTATTTTTCCATTTGGATATACTTTTTCACCGCTTATTAAATTTATTTTGATTGAACCATTTTTTATCTGATTGATATATGCTTCGATATCCTCTTTTGGAAGAGAAAATTCAGCATAAACAAGATTTGTATTTGTAATCGTAAGCAAAGTTGAAGTCTCTTCGCTTCCCCCTATCAAATCTCCTATATCATTTTTTTTCATCCCAATAATTCCATTTATTGGAGCAGTTACTTTTGTATAGCCGTATTCAATTTGAGCATTTTTAAGATTTAATTCACCACTTTGAAGTGCAACCAAAGCATCTTCATACAGATATTCATATTGGTCATAACTTTGTTCACTGATTGATTTTGAAGTTAAAAGTGTTTTAGCTCTTTCAAAATCTTTTTTGGCTTTATTAAAATTCACTTTTGCTTTTTCTACAGAATTCTTCGCGATATCTACCTTCGTTTCATACACATCTTGTTCTATTTTATACAGTAAAGTTCCTTTTGTAACATACTGCCCCTCTTCAAAATATTTCTTTTCCAAAATCCCTTTTACCCTTGCTATTACATCCACCTCTCCAAAAGGCTTAATGATAGTTGGATAGTTTTTTGTTGTAGTTTTTACACCACGGTGTATTGCAAAAACATTTACAGGAATTGGTGGCATCTCTTTTTTCATACCAGCCATTGTGTCTTCTGGCTTTTTCGTTTTTACGGTATATACTCCGTACCCAAGCCCACCTAAGATGGCTACAATAGTTGCCGTAAATAATATTTTTTTCATTTTGTATCCTTTTTTAAATTGAAAAAATCTTCAAAAATGCTAACAAAACAAGGATGTCTTAACTTAACTATTTTTGAAGTTTGATTTTGTATTGTCATCAAAAAGCAAACTAAAGCTTATATTGTATGTCATTGCGAGGAACGAAGCAATCCATAGTCGGCTTCGTGGATTGCTTCGTGCCTCGCAATGACAGTTTCTATGTTTTAGTTTGCTTTGTGATAGCTATATAAGTTGAAAACACCTATTTTGCTTGTGGTGGCAAAATGATAGGTGAGGCAATAAACCCTGTATCAAAGATTTTTTCATACCCTTTCATTGCTTTAATATTATTTTCATCATATCCATAAATATCATCATAAATCTCTAAATTCCCATTTTTATTGACGCCTGCAGTCATATATCTAAAAACGACAGGAACTTCTTTTTTTAAGCTCACTGGAACTTCGGCTTTATTTTGTTTATTGTAGCTACTAAGATTTACATCTTCAGCAGTACCCAAAATATCACTAAATAACTTTGTTGGTTGATGTAACCTTACACAACCAGAACTAAACGCTCTATAAGGTTCAGCAAAATACTCCCTTTTGTCAGTATCATGCATATACACTGAATATTTATTTGGAAAAGTAAATTTTATTATCCCCAATGGATTTCCTTCCCCTGGCTCTGCTCTAAATACAAATGGTATCTTTTTCGCATCTTTATAGTTTGTCCAATTGATATCATCTGCATTAATTTCAACTTTTTTATTATTTATAACTCTAAAAAGCTTCATATTATGTTCTTTCAGATACTCAGCCATCGTATCTGCTTTTTTCATCATATCTTCTCGTATCACGGTTGGTGGTGCTGTCCAGTAAGGATTGAGTATTGCATACGATAAACTCCCCTCCAAAATAGGAGTTGGTCGTTTTGGTTTCCCTACAATTACCCTCATATCCCAAACTCTCTCTCCATTTTCTAATAAATGCAAAGTAAAAGATGGGATATTGACCATAATGGATTTACTACTTTTGTCATACTCTCCTATGACCCATCTAAACCTTTCCATATTAAGTAAAATTTTATTTATTTTAGTTTGGTTTGGATTTGATGTACTTCGTAGCTCTTTTAAAATTGCAACTAATTTTTTATACTCTTTGATATCTGGATGGAGTGCCATCAAAGAGTTATAAATCTCATCATCTTCTAAATGAATCAACAATTCATCAACAGCTATCCTCTCTTTTTTTGCTGGTTTTTCCCATTCAAACTTCGGTAATGGTTCATCTTGCATATCTTCGACTGAAATATTAAGCTCAATAAGCTTGAGTCGTCTCTCATCTTGAGCTTTGATTGTGGTCTCTTTATTATATTGATACTGAATTTTTTTGTACTTTTTCCAATCAGTCAAACCATAATAAGAATCTTCAAAAAGTGCAAGATAAGCATCGGTAAGTCTCACATCAAGTTTATTTGCAAGCTCTGTTCGTTGCTCTGCCGTATGTTCTTGCGTCAATAAACTATATTCTTTCATTTGTTTTTGCAACACCAAAAAATGATATTTTTCGTGTTCTAGTCCATTATTGTGAGATTTTTTGATAGCCTGAACTAATTCAAAAGCTGATTTTTTGAGATACAAATCTGTATCAAACCATCCCAACAAAGGAGACTTTTTACAAAATTTCTCATAAAATTCTTTTGTTTTTTCACGATTTAAAAGATTTGGAATAGTTTTATTATCATCAAGAATATTCATTTTATGACAGATAAGAAGATTATCAAAGCGATGTTCGTGTTTATACAATTTATAATAATAAGCACCAAGAAGCCCGAAAAAGACTACTAAAAGTCCAATAATAATTTTTTTCATACTAATAAACAACTACAATTTTCAAAATATCTATTACCCTCTCCAAGTTCTGCTAGGTCCAGCGTCCATATGTACAAAACCAGAAGTCGGATAGTATCCAACTCCACCTGTATGTACTTTATTTACCATACTATGTATCTCGCTTATCGATACACCTTGTACATACAAATCTACCGCTTTCCCTTTTGTGTGATAACTATTTGTTGATACTCCATCATGATGCAATGCCATATTTGCATTTGTTTCAAGAGAACGATATCCTGAAAGGATACTGATAGGTTTGCTTGTATTCAATTTCATTTGCACTTCATACATACTTTCTATAAGATCTTTATCAATAGTAGCAACCTCTCCAGTTCTCTTGTCTGCCATAAGTTTATAAAGCTCATTCAATCCCTCTTTAATATACTTCCCATTTTCATAATACTCAATATCAACTATTTTCTTTGAATTTACACTATATAAATGCAATTTTCTTGTCTCATTTTTAAATGCAAAAAGTTTTTCTATATCTATCTTTTTTGCACTTGCAGTTGTCAAAATTCCACTTGCTAAAAAAATAGAAGAAACTTTCAAAAAGTTTCTTCTACTATTTACAGACGGTAAGTGTTTGTTTTCTCTATTCATAATAATAGTCCTTATTTTTGTTTTTGTATGTTTTTAATAGGATAAGATTGTACCATTTTGTATTGAAGTTTAACTGAAATACTCACTTGATTTCTCTTTGAGTCGTTTATAAATCTTCACAAAATCAGTACTATAAACTCTTGTCTCTCCAATAGTTGTGATGAAATTTGTATCTCCACCCCATCTAGGTACAAGATGTAAATGAATATGTTCAGCTATCCCAGCACCACCAACAGCACCTAAATTCATCCCAATATTTACTCCGCCAGCATTTACAACATCTTTCTGAAGTCGCACCCCTTTTTGAGCAAATAAAGTCATTTTTGCCCAAGTTTCAGGATTCAACTCTTCAAGTTTATCTGTATGAAGATTTGGAATAATCATAAAATGCCCAGGGCTATAAGGGTATTTATTCATCACAATAAAAAATTCCTTTTCCCTCCATAAAACCCCAAGCTCTTCATCTTTAGTAGGATGATTTACAATATGACAAAACACACAACCATCAATTTTTTCACTATGAGTTGAGACATACTCTGTTCGCCAAGGTGCATATAATCTTTCCATTTTTTCCTCTTCTAATTATTATTATTGTCATCATAAAGCAAACTAAAGCTTATATTATATGTCATTGCGAGGAACGAAGCAATCCAAGAAGCCGACTTTTGGATTGCTTCGTTCCTCGCAATGACTGGAGCATAAAACTATAGTTTGCTTTGGGACGACTATATTTTGCTTTTGAGCCACTTGCAAATTCAAAGATTTTGAGTATGAATAGTAGCAATTATTAGATTTTCACTTTAAAAATCACTTTTTGCTCCTTCGCAAATGGTTATTTTTAAAGTAAAAAGATGATGATTGAAACTGTTTATAATCATTTGTTTGAATTTGCAAGTGGCTCTTTTGTCACAACTTTGAGACTACTATATTCAAAGCCATCCAAAAGCTCTATAAGTTCATCAAAGTTTTTGTATCTTTCATCTTGGATAAGTTCACTCTCACTCATAGCAAATCTATCTAAAATAAGTGGTTTTTTACTGTAGATTAGGGTATATAAATCAAAAGTATCTTTTCCCTCTTCCAATATACTTGCTTCAAAGAGTATATCACTTTTTTCATCTGGAAACTCTATCTTTTTATCTTTTGAGATTGTAAGATTTTTAGCGATTAT
>CAMCYD010000155.1 GCA_945883785.1 Helicobacter pylori PMSS1 | reverse complement strand
TGTTGAAAATGTATCTTACTTAGATGAAAATACACAATTCGTGATAACAGCACAAACTTCAAAAGTTAATACAAGATTTCCTTCAGATATTTCAAAGGTAAATGAGAAGTTATCAAATGTCACTTCACCATCTCACCCTTGGCTTTTGGGAGATATTGAAGAGGGTTGGGAATGGTTTGCATTTACTTTCAATGAACAAGAAAAAGTAAAACTTACATTAGCAGAGATTAATGATATGCTTAGTGTATCTGAAGATATAGCACACAAAGCATACTCAAGAATGCTCATAGGAAGTGATCTTCATAGTTGGGCAAAGTATACAAAACACGAACTCAACATCATAAGTCAGTATGTACCACTAGATAAAGATTTTACAATAGCTGATTTTGGATGTGGTATAGGAAGACACTCAAACGAACTAGCTATGATGGGTTATGATGTAGTGGGAATAGACTTTAGCGAAACCTTATTGGCAAAAGCAAAAGATATGAATACGAGTACTAGGTTTATTTGTGGAGACTGTAGAACTATAGAGCTTGAAGAAAAGTTTGATTTGATACTGTGTCTCTATGATGTGATAGGAAGTTTTGTAGATGAGAATGAAAATATGGCAATCTTAAAAAATATCGCAAAGCATACAAAACAAGATGGATATGTAGTTTTATCTGTTATGAATCTAGAATTGACACTCAATCAAGCAAAACATAAATTTGACTTAGCTACTGAGCCAAATAAGCTACTCGAACTATCCGCAAGTACAACTATGGAACAAACAGGTAATATATTTGATCCTGATTTTTACATGATAGATACGAATACAAATATAGTCTACAGAAGAGAGCAATTTACTTCAGGAGTACAACTACCTCAAGAGCTTATAGTAAGAGATAGAAGATACACACTCAAACAAATTACATCAATGTGTCAATCTGTTGGATTAGAGATATTGCATAGTAGTTTTGTACAAGCTAGTAAATGGGATATTGGCTTGTCTTCAACTGACCCGAAAGCAAAAGAGATTTTATTGATCTGCAAAAAGAGTGAGATTACAAAATGAATGATTTAAAATTAAACATTAAAAATTCAACATTATCAATGTACAGTTGGTACAAGGATTTGATTAGATGATTACAAAAGATTGTCTCTCAGGCTTAATAAATAATTTGACAAGAAAATCAACACCTTTAACACCTTTCAAAGTTTGAAATGACTAAAATACACAACTTAAATCAAAAATACAAAACATAATTGGAAACTATAAATTGACACCAGAAGAGCTTCAACTTACAATTTTGCGAAATATCACACCAACTACAACTCAAAAAAATTTAGCAGATGAACTTGGATATAGTATAGGAAAAATAAACTACATCATCAAAGCACTTGGTGAAAAAGGACTTCTTAAAGTTGAAAGCTTTTACAACAATAAAAATAAAAAACAATACCAATATCTTCTCACCCAAAAAGGTTTAGAAGAGAAAATCACACTTACTCAAAAATTTATCCAAAGAAAAAAAGCAGAATATGAAGAGCTTCAAGCAGAGCTTGAGATGATAAAAGAAATGGTAGTTTAAATGAATAGTGTGATAATCAACAAACTAAGAGAACTCAAACCAATTCTAAATGAAAGATATGGGATAGAAGAATTTGCTGTATTTGGTAGTGTTGCAAAAGGGACAGATACAAAAGATAGTGATGTGGATATAGCAGTTACAAAATTAAATCTAAAAGATGCTTTCGCACTTCTTGATGCTAAAGAATATTTATCAAATGTACTCGCAAAACAAATCGACATAGGGACTTTTAGATCTATGAAAACATTTGTAAAAAATAAAATTCAAAAGGATTTTATCTATGTTTGATATAAATAGTGTAGATAGAAATATAGAGCTATTTATCTTTGATATTTATGTAGCGATTCAAAAGATAAAAAAAGTATCAAGTGAATTTGATAATGTTCAAGACCTTTTGCACAATTTCACTTCATGGGATAGTGTCATACGAGAGTTTGAAATCATAGGTGAAGCATCTAAATATTTACTTAGAGATGAATTGATAGAGAGTAATTATAGACGAATTGTAGATTTTAGAAATCAAATATCTCATGAATACTTTGGGATAGATCAAGAGATAGTTTGGGGTATCATACAGCAAAAACTTGAACCATTTGAAAATGATATTTTTGAATTGATATCAAATATTGAACCAAATTTACAACAAGAATTAATCGAATCATTTATAGAAGACAATAGCTATTTAGATTTTGTGGTAGATATTTTAAACGAATTGAATAAGAAATTTATCCAAAGAAAAAAAGAAGAATATGAAGAGCTTCAAGCAGAGCTTGAAACAATGAAAGAGTTTAAAGCCATAGCTGATGTGATAGTGGCTAATAGATTGGAAGATAATCTTTCTGATGTGAAAGATAAAGTCTATACTAGAGATATTTTTAATAGTGATAGTTAGGGAATTAATTAAATGAGCATTATCAAATTTGAAACAATAGAAAATAAACTTATCAAATACAATAATGAATGGGTGCTTCTTGATAAAGATGTTGCAACTTTGTATGAGATTGAGCCGAAAAAACTAAGACAACAAGTAAAGCGAAATAGTGATAAATTTCCTAGTGATTATGCATCTCAATTGAGTGAAACTGATTTGGATATCATGGTGTCACAAAATGTGACCCCTTCCAAAAAGCACTTTGGTGGGAGTTTGCCTTATGTATTTACCGAAAAAGGTCTCTATATGGTTGCAACTATACTTAAAAGTGACAAAGCAACTGAAGCAACATTTACTATCATCGAAACCTTTGCAAAAGTAAAAGAGCTATCAAGAAACATAAATGCTATTATGAAAACACAAGATGAATCAAAACAAAAAGAATTAGCGGGGAAATCAAACAAAATACTAGAAGATATCATAGAGATAGAACCTGACATTTTAGCGAATGATGAAGATGGTGAAGTGATAGAAACTACTACAAAGTTTGAGTTTAATTTAGGCTTCGCCAAAGTTAGTAGAAGTATCAAGAAGATTAAGAAATAAGAGAGGAACTAGAATGAAGATACTTGTAACAGGAACAGCAGGTTTTATAGGGAGTCATTTAGCTATCAAGCTACTCCAAAGAGGTGATGAAGTAGTAGGATTTGATAATATCAATGACTATTTATGATAAAAATCAACACCTTTAACACCTTTCAAAGTTTGAAATCGTTAAAATGCCACACTTAAATCAAAAATAAAAAACATAATTGGAAACTATAAATTGACACCAGAAGAGCTTCAACTTACAATTTTGCGAAACATCACACCAACTACAACTCAAAAAAGTTTAGCAGATGAGCTTGGATATAGTATAGGAAAAATAAACTATATCTTTAAAGCTCTTAGTGAAAAAGGACTCCTTAAAGTTGAAAGCTTTTATAACAATAAAAATAAAAAACAATATGAATATCTTCTCACCCAACAAGGGCTAGAAGAAAAAATAATACTCACTAAAAAATTTATCCAAAGAAAAAAAGAAGAATATGAAGAACTTCAAGCGGAGTTAGAGATGATAAATACAGAAAAGGAGCAAACAATATGAAGGGAATAATCTTAGCAGGGGGAAGTGGAACAAGACTTTACCCTATCACAAAAGGTGTTTCAAAACAACTTGTCCCAATCTATGATAAACCAATGGTATATTATCCACTTTCAGTCCTTATGTTAGCTGGTATCAAAGAGGTTCTTATCATCTCAACACCAAATGATTTGCCAAGATTTGAAGAGCTTTTGGGTGATGGAAGTGATTTGGGGATGAAGTTTTCTTATGTTGTTCAGCCTAGTCCTGATGGACTTGCTCAAGCTTTCCTTTTAGGGGAAGAGTTTTTGGATGGCGATGATGCTTGTTTGGTTTTGGGGGATAATATTTTTTATGGTCATGGCTTAACAAAACTTCTCGCACAATCGGTAAAAAATGCAAAAGAGGAAAATAAAGCAACAGTGTTTGGATACTATGTAAAAGATCCTGAGAGATATGGCGTAGCTGAGTTTGATGAAGCTGGAACAGTGACAAGTATCGAAGAAAAACCAACGAATCCAAAGAGTAATTATGCTGTTGTTGGACTTTATTTTTATCCAAAAGATGTTGTGGCAAAAGCTAAAAATGTCAAACCAAGTGAGAGAGGAGAGTTAGAGATAACAACACTCAATCAAGATTATTTGGGTGAAAATAGACTCAAAGTTGAACTTATGGGACGAGGGTATGCTTGGCTTGATACGGGTACTCATGAGAGTTTACTAGAAGCGAGTCAATTTATCCAAACGATTGAAAATAGACAATCCCTTAAAGTAGCTTGTCTTGAAGAGATAGCTTATGAGATGGGATATATCTCAAAAGAAAAACTTCTTGAACTGGCACTGCCACTTTCAAAAAACCAATATGGACAGTATTTGATAGCAAGAGCAAATCAACCTAGAAGAGTAATCTAATGCAATTTACAAAAACAAATATATCAGATGTCATTATAATCGAACCTAAAGTTCATGGTGATAGTAGAGGTTATTTTGTAGAAACATTTCGAGCTGATAAACTCGAAGAATTTTTAGGCTTTAAGATAAACTTTTGCCAAGATAATGAATCAAAGTCAAGTAAAGGAGTCTTAAGAGGACTTCACTACCAACTTCCACCATTTGCTCAAACAAAACTTGTTCGAGTTATTGAGGGAACTGTCCTTGATGTAGCAGTTGATATCCGAAAAAACTCTCCAACATTTGGACACCATATCGCAGTGGAATTAAGTGGTGAAAATAAAAAACAAATGCTCATACCAAGAGGTTTTGCTCATGGCTTTGTAGTGTTGAGTGAGACTTGTACTTTTGCTTA
>CAMCYD010000154.1 GCA_945883785.1 Helicobacter pylori PMSS1 | reverse complement strand
CATCATTTATCCTTTATAATCGTTAGGTGTATTATAATACATAACGATTTAAAAGTCAATAGTAAATTATAGAAATTGTCGATAAATAAGGGTTTTATGATTGTTTTATAAAGGAAATATTGTTAGGTGTTTCGGGAATGCAGGTTACATTGAGAAGTTTAAAAATGAGCAACAACAAAAAGAAGCGGTACTACGAGCTACACTATATGATAAAACATTCAAGCATACACTACAGACAACGATTACACGATTTGAAATAAGTTTCCAAAAGAAGTTCTTTAAAAACAACAAGTTTGATGTGGGGGCTATCTATCGTGAATTTCAACGGTATCAGGTGTTGTATATCCCTAATCAAAGGAAAAAACAAGCAATAATGGATAAATACGATAGCATGGAGATAATACGACAAAAAGATGTTAATGAACTTTATGTAGAGCGATTAAGATTACATCCCAATGTACAGGCACTTATGGATTTTATAACAAGGATATATATAGTGCAGGATACAAAATTGGAGTATTTTTTATTGTCGTAATAGATTGATTTTATGGGCTACTCAATATCATTTACTCACATTTGATACTATTATAATCTCTAATCGGCTCATAAAGTGATACGATTAGCGTTTCTTACAAAGAAAAGTACACTATCTAAACAATCATCCTTATTATCATATGTTCTTGATGTATAAATTATATGTATTGTATTACATATAATATTCTGATATAATCGGATTATAAAACAATTAAAGGCTACAGTATGTTAGAAGAACTTTTTATAAAGAGTAGAGATTTTATCAATATCAATAACCAAGAGTACAAAAGGTACTTTATTAAAACCAAACAACTAGAACATAGGTTATCTATTATCATTGGTTCAAGGGGTATCGGTAAAACAACTACAGTTGCACAATATATCAATGCAAACTACAAAGAAAATGAAGCACTCTATGTCAATCTTGATGATATACAAATCTCTTCAAAATACACTATGACAGCTATTGCAGAGGAGTTTGTACTCAATGGTGGAAAGCTTCTATGTTTTGATGAGATACACAAATATGAGAACTGGTCAGCTGAACTCAAAAACATCTATGATAGATTTGACAAGTTAAAAATGATAGCAACTGGTAGTTCTGCACTCCAAATAAACAAAGGGAGTCACGATTTAAGTAGAAGAGCTATCGTTTACAATATGGTAGGTATGAGCTTTAGAGAGTTTTTGGAGCTTCACTACGGATATAAGTTTGAAGCAATTTCATTAGAAGATGTAGTATCAAATCATATAGCAATAGCAACTACGATTAAAAATACAATAGAGGAAAATGACCAAAAGATAATTCCACTCTTTAAAGAATATCTCAAACACGGTTACTATCCATATTTTTTATCTATGCCAAATGAAGTGATGTTTTTACAAACACTCCAACAAAACATCAATGTATCAATAGAGAGTGATTTACTCAACATCTATCCTAAACTCAATGGAAATAGTGTAAAGAAAATCAAGCTATTACTATCAGTCATTATCAAAAGTGTACCGTTTGAACCAAAAATAAGTGAGCTCAAAATTGCAACCGATATAAAAGATGATAGAACGCTCAAAGATTATCTAGCAAAACTTGACGATGCTGGTCTTATTAAACTATTAATGCAAAATTCACTGAGTATGAAAGCATTTGATAAACCAGAAAAGATTTTTTTAGCTAATCCAAATTTGATGTACACAAGAGAACCAAATATTGGAAACTTAAGAGAAACATTTTTTGTAAATCAATTGGATAATTACTACAAGAATAAACAGTCGTTAAGTGATGAGGGTATATATGCTAGTAATAGTGGTGATTTTTATTGTGAGGAGAAATATACATTTGAAGTTGGTGGCAAAGGAAAAGGATTTAGTCAAATCAAAGATATACCAAATTCTTATGTTGCGAGTGACGATTTGGAAGTTGGTATTGGAAATAAAATTGCTCTTTGGTTGTTTGGGTTTTTGTATTAATAAAAAGAAATATAATATTTAAGAATTCTAATATATATTTGAATTGAAAAATGTATCCTTAGCCCCTATTGTTAAGGTATTTTGTTCTACATTGGGGTGGTATCCATAATATTATCCAAATACTATCCATAATACAGAGCATAAGAAAACAAAAAAATACCCCTCTTGGTAAGAGGAGTATCTCATATTTATTTGTGTAGTTTTTGAAATGGGCTATCTTGTTCGCCACCGATAAGAGTCCAATTATTATAAAAATCTTTTTCTAGTTCCGCATTGGTTTTAAAGATAAAAAATTTATTGTAGTGTTCAATTCCATCTATCTTTTGTAAGTTTTTGATAACTGAATTTTTGACACTTTCAAATTCACATATCACTACTACTTTATGTGGTTTATTTGTGTAATTGTATTTCCTAGATACAACATTTTCAGCAATAGCTGTGATATGAACTAAGAGTTGCTTGTATAATCTTTCTGCATCATCGCCACTATGTTGTTCAAATAACACAATAAACTCTTTACCATTTATTTTAAATATAGCATTAATATCAGGGCTAAATGAACCCCCATCTTTTAAGATAATTTTATTTGAAGCAGTAACATAATGATTTTTATCAGCTCCTCTATTGTTGCCTACTTTGTCGAAATAATAATTTAAGAGTACCATTTCACCATTCTCTTGAGAAAGCCATTGTTGCAAAGAGATATTGAAATCAATAGTGGCTTTTCTGTGAAAATAGTCTTTTAGATATACTTTAAGAAGTCCTTTTGGAACTTTTATATCTTTTTCTGAATAATCAAGCTCTTCTATCAAAAACTTTTCACCATACTTAGTTAAATAATACAAACTTTCCAACTTGCCATTAAGAGGATTAAAATCATGTTTTGCAATTAATGGTTGCTTAGCATCTAGTAAACTTTTTAAAGCATTAGTGAGATAGCTTCTTTTTTTAAATACCCCCATCCTCACAAATTGTGAAGATGTTAGGTATTTATATTTAGCTAGTAGTGTAATAGCTAGGATTTGGTTTTCTGTTAAATATTTCATAGTACCACCGCCAATTAAAGATCTTCATCAAATGATGGAGGCACTGGTAACGCTGAAGCTTTGTTCAGAACATCAATCTTGGTCTCTGAAGTAGTTTTCACTTCAATTCTATCATCGTTAAGTTTTCTATAATAATGTTTAATCTGATATTTACGAATCTTTTTCCATAATTCATCCGAAACGGAAGCTTTATTGTCAAGATATTTGTCTGTGGTAACAATTTTAAACGCTTCATTTGCACCAATTTTGACATAAAACTCACCCACTTTGAGTTCTTTTAATAATTGAACATCTATTCCAAGCTCATCCGACATTGCCTTTAAGTCTTTATGCGAATTATAACCCACAATTTTGATACGAGTGCAACTTGTCATAGTTTCTCTTCCTTGTGCATCAATTTGCGAGAGATTTTGATGAGCACATATAACAGATAGTCCATGTTTTCTATTTTGACTCAACATACTCTGAGAAATTCGACCACTATAGATTTGATATTCATCGCATATCAAATATGTTTTAGGTCTTACATCTTTTGGTAATTCAGCTCTTTGGAAAGCTATACTTTGTATCTTAGCCATCATTAATAGTGCTGAAGGTTCAACTGCTTTACCCATATCTTCTTTAGAAAAATCAAAAATAATAATACACTTACCATTCAATTTCTCTTCAAGGTCAATTGTAGATTCACCAGTAATAAAATTGGCTAAGCTAGGATTATTTAACGGTATTTGCAATTTTGTGGAAATTGCCTCTTTTGTTCTAGTTAGACTCTTGTTTTTGAACCGTTTTTTAAACCATATCCTATGACTTTCTATTGGACTTTTTAATCCTAAATCAATCAAATCTTGATTGTTGCTATCATCCATAAACCTTATTACATCATCAATATTAGCATCACCTTTCATAAATAAAACATAAAGGCAAGGAACCAAAAGAGCCTCCATACTTGGAGAAAAATCATCTCCAATAATACTTTCAAATGCACCCATTATGCTATCTACAGCCATATTGATCGTTTTACTATTTCTTGTTTTAATTCGAAATGGGTTAAGTATCGGTGTTCTCCCATCTTTCAATGATGGATTGATATAAACCAATCGTTTTTTATCTTCTTCATTTATTAATTTTGCACACTCTTTCGCCAAATCACCATGCGGATCAATAAGCACTACACTGCCATCATTTTTATCTATAGCCCTCAATATAATTAATTTTTCGAATTCCGATTTACCACTACCACTGCCTGCAAGTAGATGAATATGTTCTTGCTCATTCATTGGAAGTAATCCATCAAATACTACAGGATTTGAAGGGTCTAATATTGGATTAACATCTCTGCAACGAATTCCTCTTCTGATTCTGCCATTACAGCCTTCTACCACTACTGCTTCTTGAATATAATGTGTCTCATTTCTATTTGCCATAATTTACTCCTTTTTTTGTTTTCATTTTATTAACAACTACAGTGTTGTCACCACATTCACTTCTTAATTCTTTTGCTATTTTTTGTAGCTTACCAAAACTCTTGTTTTGAATATTTTTAACTGTTGTCTTCATTTTATTTCTCTCTTATATTATATGTTTTTGGGCTACTCTACTTAAAGAGCACCAACTGTATTAGCTTCTAAAAAACGAATTAATTCTGTTCTTTTCACATGTATTTTATTTCCAATTTTTACTATTGAAATTTCGCCATTAGCTATAAGTTTTTTGTAACCCCCAAGTAAACCCCATCCCAAAACTCTAAAATTTTGAGATATTTTCGATTCTTCAAACCAATATTAAACATCTATAAATAAGCTATTTTAGTCTCTTTTTTATACAAATCTTTACATAAAAAGCTGCTAAAATATCT
>CAMCYD010000153.1 GCA_945883785.1 Helicobacter pylori PMSS1 | reverse complement strand
ACGAAGCAATCCATAGTCGGCTTCGTGGATTGCTTCGTGCCTCGCAATGACAGTTTCTATGTTTTAGTTTGCTTTGTGATAGCTATATCTACAATTTTTAAAGTGTTTTTTAAAGATACTCATTGCTTTTTGGTTTATGATTTTTTTATCTGGTATTGCATAAATGCACAGAATATTTTCTTTTGTTAGATTATTTTCTTCAAGGTAAAAATTACAAGCTCCATAAAATTCTTTTACCTCTTTTTCTCTAATTTTGTATTTACTTTCATTTGTCCAGTTTTTGCACTGTATTAATAATGTTTCGTTTTCTTTGATTGCGATTAGGTCTATACCAAAATCATTTAAATTTTTATTTATTCCTCGATACTCAATTAATTGATTCAATATTGAATCAATTTTCGTTTCTTTATCTATTTTTTAGATTCTTTGTCACATTGAACCTGTAAATATAAAGTACAATTCCAATAGCTATAAAACAACTTGAGACTAAAATCCCCATAGTAAGCCACGATGTTCCAGCTAAAAATCCAAGTTGTACATCGGGTTGTCTATAGTTTTCTGCGAATATTCTCATGAGCGAATAAAGTATCACATATAAAATGCCAAGTTCACCATCAAATTTTTTGTAATTTCTATAAAGATAGATAACTACAAATATCACAAATCCTTCTAAAAATGCTTCATAAAGTTGCGAGGGATGTCTTAAAATTCCATTGACATAGATTCCCCAGCTTACATCAGTTGCTCGTCCTACAAGCTCTTGATTGACGAAATTTCCGATTCTCCCAAAGATATATCCAAGTGGAACTGCAATTGCTGCAATGTCAGAAATCAACCAAAAAGAGACTTTATGTTTTTTACAAAACCAAATCGTAGCGATAATAAATCCAGCTAAAGCTCCGTGGTAACTCATACCAGAAATCCCCACAAAAGTACCATCCATAAAAGGATTAAAGATTTGCCAAGGATGGGTGAGATAATAGCTTGTATGTGCATCATAAAACAAAATGTACCCAAGTCTCGCACCTAAAATAACCCCTATTTCAGCCCACCAAATATAGTTATCTAAAACATCTGCCTCAAGCCCTATTTTGTCTTTCTTAACAATATAATGAGCCATCAAAATAGCAGTAATAAGAGCAAAAGCATACATTATCCCATACCAATGGACTTTTATCCCCGCCACATCAAAAGCTACAGGATTAAATTGTGAGTAGATATTTTGCCATAGCATTAGTTTTTTCCTTTTGTTTCTAAAAGTGAAGCTGCGATAAGCTCTATTGGATTTTTGAATACCACATCATCTACTTTTGCATTGTGGAGTGAGTTTGTGATTTGCATTCGACAAGCACTACACTCTGCACTTACTATTTGAGCTTTGGTTTCTTTTATCATCGCTGCTTTTGGAGCACCTGCAGCTTTTGCAAAATGGTATTTTTCACTTTGCATCGTCACTCCACCAAACCCACAACATCTATTTGGGTCACTCATCTCAGTAAGCACATAGTTTTGTGAAAGAAGTTTTCGAGGCTCTTTATGAACCCCTTGCATTTTTTTCGCATGACAAGGGTCATGGTAAGTGACAAGTTCTCCAAATCGTTTTCCAGTTTGTTCTAGTAATTCACTCAAATTTGTATTATTTTCAAGCCATTTTGTAGCCATATGCACTTTTGGAGCTAATTTTTTTGCTCTTTCTTTCCACTGCGGTTGGTCGTGAAGATAATGCTCCCAGTCAATATTTATCATCGCACTACAAGTAGCTTCAGGGATAATAATCGCATCAACATCATCAATAAAAGTTTCAAAATACTCTATATTTTTTTTCACCAAATAATCAACAGTATCAAAATCACCCGTAAAATAAGCAGGTGCAGAACAACACAATTGATCTTTTGGGATAAAAGCATCAAGTCCTAATCTATCTAAAATCACAAGTAAACTTTCTCCGATGTTTGTGTAAGAATAGTTCCCCATACAACCTATAAAAATAGCCACTCTTTTTCTTGGTAGTGCATAACTTTCACTAATTTTAGCCGTTGCTTTGATATTTTCTTTATGCTTATTCAAAAAACTAACCCGTTTTGCAAATGGCAAAGCCCTATCTTGAATCATTTGGATTGGAAGATTTATTCTAAAAGTTGCTTTCTCTTTTTGCTCATCTATTTTGATACCACAAGTTTGGAAAACCCAACCAAGTTTTGCCATCATATCCATAATCTTTCGATGTCTTAAAAGAAAAAAGAAAGCTCTTTTGTACCAAGCGATACCATATTTTTTAGCGATGTCACTTCGTACTTGCTCAATAATCATATCGGTTGGTAAATCATTTGGACACACATCAACACAATTTGTACATAAAAAACAGCTCTCAAAGATATCTTTTACACCCAAATCAAGCTCAAGTTCATCTCTTTTATAAGCACCTAAAAGGTCTATAAATCCCCTTGGAGAGGTTGTTTCATCTTGGTTTATATTAAATATAGTACAAACAGGTTTGCACTTTCCACATTTTATACACTCATCACTAACAGCAGTGAAATCAAATTTTTTATCTATCATATTGTTTTACTAAATCTTCTTTTATCTTCTGGAATTTTATGCAAATAAGCATCAAAAGGCATCGCAATGTTTCGTATCAACATCGTTCCCGTTTGACTTACTTCTATTTTATCATTTTGTATGCTTATAAGTTCGGCCTCTTCAAACTCTTGTAACATGGCTATTGCATCACCAAAATACTCTTTAAAATCTATCCCAAATTTCTCTTCTACTTTTTTCATATCAAGGGCAAAATTGCTCATAAGTTCCATAATCACATATTGTCTTAGGATATCATCTTCACTTAAACTATACCCTTTAAAAACAGGCAAATGCCCACTATCAAGTGTTGCTTCATAGGTTTCCAAATCTTTAAAGTTTTGGACATAATAATCAACACCATCACCGATAGAGGTAAGCCCTATTCCTATTAAATCAGCTCCACCTTTTGTTGTGTATCCTTGGAAATTTCTGTGCAATTCCCCTTTTTCGATAGCCATAAAAAGCTCATCATCGGGTTTTGCAAAGTGATCCATCCCAACCATTTTATATCCGCTAGAGGTAAAAAATTCAATCGTATCTTTTAAAATCTCTAGTTTTGTCGCAGGCGGTGCAAAGGTTGTTTCATCAAATTTTCTTTGTGTTTTCATCATCCATGGAACATGCGCATAGTTAAAAACTGCCAATCTATCAGGATTAAGGGTAATGATTTGTTCAATTGTTTTTCTAAAACTCTCTTTTGTTTGGTATGGAAGCCCATAAATAAGGTCAATATTGATAGAGTTTATCCCAGCATTTCGTGCGATTTTCACCACATTTGCAGTTGTTTCAAATGGTTGAATTCTATGGATGGTCTCTTGTACTTGCGAATCTATATCTTGTACCCCAAAACTCAGTCGATTTGTCCCACCCTTTTTAAGAACCGCCATATGTTCTTCTGTAAAATACCGAGGATCCACTTCACACGAAACTTCCGCATCGGATGCAAAATTTGGAAAAGTTTGTTTTATCGTAGTTATCACATCATCAAGTTGTTCTGGAGAAAGAAAAGTTGGTGTTCCACCACCAAAATGCATTTGCGTTACAGTTCTGTTTGTATCAAGGTGGGTCGCTAAAATCGCTAACTCCTTTTTGAGATACTCAATATATTTTGTTTTTTTATCCTCTTTACTTGTGAAAATAACATTACATCCACAAAAATAACAAGCACTTCTGCAAAATGGGATATGGATATACAAAGAAAGTGGTCTTTTTTTGTTTTGATTTTTATATCGCCCTATCAAATCAACTTCAGTAAACCCCTCATTGAATTCGGGAGCTGTAGGATAACTTGTATATCTTGGACCTGGTTTGGAGTATTTTTCAAATTTTTTAAAATCTATCATTTTATATCTTTGTAGTAATTTTTTAAAGGCTGGATTTTATCGTTTTTTTACTTTATTACCAATACGACAAAAAATCTCTCTTTGTCATATTGTGAAAATGGGAGAATATTCTTTATTTTTCTAACATATTTACTATAGATTTTACAGATTCATCGCTCATATCAAGGTCAATATGCTCACCATTTTTTACCTCGACAAGTTTTACTTTGAGCCCTTTTGCTTTTGCTAAAACATAAAAGTCTGTCGTCACTTTTGGGGGAGAGATTGTGTCTTTAGTACCATAAGTAAGAACCATATTCATATCTTTATTGATATCATTTATCACATCTGTAGCACTGATAAGTGTTTTATCTTTAGAGATTTCGTGAACATTATATCTTCCACCTACAAGTGCTATATTTTGTATCAAATCTGGATTTTTACCACTGAGTGTCGCACCCATCATAGCTCCAGCACTATGTCCGATGTAAGTTACTGTTGAAGCATCGTATTTATTTTTAAGAGCAATCACAAGTTCTTCTAAAAATTGAACATACTCTTTTGTGGCTGCCAATGGTCTATTTTTTTCACCCTTTACAAGAGATTTTAATGAATTTGAAGATGATTTTGAATATCCAGGAAGTGCAACCGCAACTGTAATAGTATCTGTTGCCATAGCAATATTATCTGCAAATGGAGCATATCTTCCAAGGGTATTTGTCCCCTCTGGCCAATTTCCATGCACTATAATATTTAAAGCACCCTCTTTATCTCCATCAGCTTTGTAAAATTCTATACATTCACCCTCAGCATAGATAAAATTTCCTTTTTTTGCTTCACAAGCTTCCTCAATTTTTGCATTATCTGCAAATAAAAATTGAGCCCCTAATATTGAACATAAACCAACCGTTGCAACGATTTTTTTAACCATTTTCTTCTCCTATAATCCAAACATTTTCGGGATTATACAAATGATATCTTAAAGAAATATCTAAAAAAAAATCTTATATTTTATTCAT
>CAMCYD010000152.1 GCA_945883785.1 Helicobacter pylori PMSS1 | reverse complement strand
CATCATCTACCCCAATATATACTCTAAATCACTTTGGCTTAGTTGTTTCAGCCCACCATCTTCACCACTTATAATCATATCGGTCATATCTTTTTTTTGATTTTGTAGTTCTAAGATCTTCTCTTCAATCGTATCTTTTGTGATAAGTTCGTAGCTAAAAACGGTATTTTTTTGCCCCATTCTATGTGCTCTATCGATTGCTTGGTTTTGAGCTGATTTATTCCACCATGGGTCAAAAATAAAAACATAATCCGCTTCTGTAAGATTAAGTCCAACTCCCCCAACTTTCAGTGTCATCAAGAATAATTTAATTGTTTTGTCATTTTGAAATCTATCCACAAGCTCTTGACGATTTTTGGTACTTCCTGTCATCATAAGGTGTTCAATTCCTAGCTCATCCGCTTTGGCACTGATGATATCAAGTGAACCTAAAAAGTTAGCAAATATAAGAACTTTATGATTGTTTGCCACGATATCTTCGAGCATTTCAAACAAAGCCTCTATTTTTGAAGATGGTATCTCTTTTTCACTTTTAAGGCTTGGAGCTGAGGCTATTTGTCTCAGGTCATTGAAAGCTTGAAGTATCGCAAATCGTGAACTCTCTATCCCGTTTGATGCTATTTGTTGGCTTAGCATTTGTTTGTAATACGCTTTTTTCTCATTATAAAACTTCTTATGCTCCTCATCCATATCGATATAAACCACTTGCTCTTGTTTGGAAGGGAGATCTTTGAGGACATCTTTTTTGAGTCGTCTTAGTAAAAATGGGGTGATTTTAGCTTTGAGGATTTTCGCAACCTCCTCGTTTGCATCAGTTTGAATTGGCAGTGCATAGTCTTTTTTAAAGTCACCGAGGCTATTAAACATCCCACTATTGATAAACCTGAAAAGGGAATACAACTCAAAAAGGGAATTTTCAATAGGCGTACCACTCAATGCAAATTTGTGTTTCCCTTCAAGCAACATCACAGCACGGCTTATTTTGGATTCGATATTTTTGATATTTTGTGATTCATCGAGGATAATCGTATCAAACTCTATCTCTTTAAGTTTATCAATATCATTTCGCACAATTGCATAGGTTGTGAGGATAATTTGAGCATTTTTTATGGTCTCAATATCACGAGTCGTATCATAATACAAAGCAAATGAAAGATTTGGATTGAATTTTTTCAATTCATTTTGCCAGTTTGTAAGTAAACTTTTGGGCATCACTATCAAGGATGGTAGTTTACTTTTGGGATAAATATAAGAAAATAATGAGATAGCTTGCAAAGTTTTCCCAAGCCCCATATCATCAGCTAAACAACCACCAAAGCTATTGTCGTACAGATATTTAAGCCATCTAATTCCAACTTTTTGATAGTCTCGAAGCTCTACACCATCCAGTTTTGGTAACTTTGTTTTTGCATCTTTTAAAGCATTGAACCCATCATAAAAATCTCTACTATCCTTAAATACCTTTTGCTCTTTTTTGGCGATAAGCTCTTCAATCTCAGGCAAATCAAAAAATGAAACTTGAATTTTATCTTTCCCACTTTTTTTGAAAATTCGCTCTAATTTATTGATGTAAGACTTGTCAATAATCGATTTTTCACCATTACTAAGTGGAATATATGAGTGTTTTTTATATAAATTTATCATCTCAAAAACTTTAAAACTCTCATCTCCAATAGTGACAGTCACATCATCAAGCCCCAAAAAGTCAATTTTATTTTTGAATGCAATGTGAAGTGATGGTTTGTTTGTATTGTATTTGTAGGATTTTAGTTTTTCGCTTCCAAAAAGTTCACAACTTGCTATCAAACTATGAAGGTGCTCTTGTATAAACTCTTTTGCTACCACTTCATCAATGATAAACATCCCATCATCTTCACTGAAATTCCCCTCTTTGTGTTTTCTTTTGATGCTTCCTAAATTTTTGTAAATCTCCCCATATGTTTCAAAAACAAGAGAAAAATCACACTCATAAATATCAAGCTGTTTCTCTATTTCATTTAAAAGGACAATTTTTGAGATATTGAAATTATTAAAAAATTCAGGGCTCAGTTTCCCAATAGTCGCACTTGAGATAAGAATAAGTTCGTTATCACTACTAATTGATTCAAAAATAACAGCTGGTTTTATCACTTTTTTTTCATCTTTTTGGACCGTAACAAAATCTTCATATTCTATATCGATGTTTTCAAAATGGGTCACAAAAATTGTCAAAAACTCCTCTAGTTTCTCCTCTTTGATGCTCGTATCAAAATTATTAAGTTTGGTAAAATATTCTCCAATATTATCTATGGTTATAATTTCATTTTGTATCAAAATATGCTTAGAGTTTATAAAAATAAAATTATCATCTCCATTAATCATAGGTATAGAAACACAACTATCTTCATTTTTGATAATTTTAAGAGTCAGTCTTTTAGGATGTTTTTGAAAAGAAATTGAATTGTTTTTATTGTCAACTATTTTATCACTGTGTTTAAGAAGTTCAAGTATTTTTGGAAATTTATGCAAATAAAGTTGTTCACCGCCCTCTTCCCAACTAATATTTTGAAAATTTTCTTGTTTGCAATTGTCAAGAAGTTGTAAAATATCCCGATCAATTCCATTATAAACACGATAATCTACCGATACTAGTAGTTTTAATTTGTTATCACATATTTCAACAAAAGCACCATTTTCGTCAAATTCAAGAAGATACTTGAAATTGCTTTTTTCTTTTGCCCTCGTTAAAAAACTTCTTTGTTGTTTAAATGTTTCCAGCATATTATTCATTCTCTTTTCTAAAGTTAGTTATTTTAAGATTTTCACTCAGCATCACTAGCGTAACTAATGCAACAATAAATTGAATCATTTCTTCCCTACCCTACTTTTAAAATTTTAGAAGTGTATCAAAAATAAACTATCAGAAGTTTAAAGGATATTTAAACAGAAAATAATTTTATCCCCAAATCAATCCAACCCCTAACCAACAAAACAGCTACAAACCGCTATAATTAGGTATTTTAAAGAGAAAAATAGCACTCAAAATCTTTCACCAAGTGGGCGCAAAAGTTTCTTTATCAGATACTCAAAAAGATAGATAACAATGCAAACAATTTTAAACTTTCAAATCGAATCTACAAATGAAAAATTAACACCCAGAATAGGTGTGGTAATATTTGGTGAATATAGCTATCACAAAGCAAACTAAAACATAGAAACTGTCATTGCGAGGAACGAAGCAATCCACGAAGCCGACTATGGATTGCTTCGTTCCTCGCAATGACATACAATATAAGCTTTAGTTTGCTTTTTGATGACAATATTATTCTTTTCAGCTCTTAAGATTCTCTCTTTTGCTTCATCAAGGGTATTCACAACAAAGCTAGGTTTAGAATCTTCTACGAAATACAATTCATCAGATGAGTATTGATTGAGGTATGAAACTATTTGTGGAAAAAGATTATCTGGTACATCTAGTCTTATGGAGTGCATTTTTATCCTTTGTGTTACTATCAATGATTAATTATATCAAAGTAATTCACAAAATTTCAAAAAAATTATGATTCAAAATGTATATTTTTTAGCATCATACACAAGCTATAAAGTTTTTATCGCCTTTTATTTATTTTTTGAGTTAATGATAATTTAGCTTTACTCGGATACTTTTGAATATATGTTCCAAAGTTATTACCTTTGGAACACTAAAAAATTTCGAAATTCAAACAGAGGAAACAACTATCTGTTAAAATGAGTATTTGATAGCTATATTTAAATTTGTACTCGTTAAATCATTGATTGATTTAGTATCAATTGCAATAGAATGTGGTAATGTAACATGTCTATATGTTAAACCAGTAGATAATGAAACATTTCCTTTCGTTTTTTCCCAATTTACACCTACATCAGCAACTTGCGCAGTTTGTGAAGTTGAATTTCGAGCATTTAAATAACCATTTAAAGTAGTAGATCCAACCATTAAGCTTGCAGATATATCATTTTCAAATGTCATTTTTGCACCAACTCCCATAATACTTTGATTTACTGTATTACTATGAGTGCTATTACTAGTAGTGCTATTACTATCAGAAGCTGTAAATGTTCCGTTTTCACTGTGAACAAAATATGTAAGTGCATCGTCAACTTTTAAATTTAATCTAAAAAATGAACCACTACCAGAACTAAAATGGGAATCTTTAAAACTTTGCATAGAAACACCATATTCAAAACCTAAGTTTGCTTGTTTTTCTGCTGCAAACACCATACTACTACTTGCTAATACAATAGCTCCTGTGACAATTAGTCTTTTCATAAAGACTCCTTTTTCGTTAATTTTATCACTTGTTTGCGACATAAAAATAGAAGTGACACTATAATTATGTACTTACGAAAATAACCAAGAACACATAAGGTAATTATTCCTATTTTATTTACATAAGTATAGAATTATTCCAAAATAAACTTTAACATATGGAACTATTCTATATTTATTGAAATTAATATTGATTAAATACATAGTTTCATTGTGATTTCCTAATTTGTAAACTTTTGTCAAAAAAGGTACAAAAAATGAAAATGACAAAAAGAGATATTGCTGGATACTTAAATATAGACTACAAAACACTTTACAACTGGGAAAAACACAAACCAAATCTCTACAAAACAGTGATGAAAGGTTTGGCATTTGATGATATGATAGAAAAAGCGGAAAAAAATCTAAGTGAACTCAAAGAGTTACAAGAGAGCTTTGGAAAGATTCCACCGCAATATTTGAAATAACTTCAGATGAACGATATTTATCTCCCCTAATATGTTACAATTTTTTGAACCAAATAAGAGGAGCAATTTATCCTGCATTCCCGCCAACTCATAACGAGCTAGGTATTTCAATGCCTAGGTTGTCATAAATATCTTTTTGTTTTTGGAGTATCTCTCCGACTTTTAAATTATTATTTTTATATTGAAAACATTCAATCACATCAAGTTTATCCAAT
>CAMCYD010000151.1 GCA_945883785.1 Helicobacter pylori PMSS1 | reverse complement strand
CTTTTAAACCAACAAATCAAGGAACACAATCCAAAACTTGTTATTATTGCCAATAGGGAAGATATTTCTAAAGTCAACCATCCAAATGTAAAAGTAGGGGAAGTTGCTATCTTAGATGCGATAGAGGAGAGCAAATCAAATCTTGTAGTCAATGCACTTGTTGGTTTTACAGGGTTGAAACCAACTTTAAAAGCACTCGAATGTGGAAAAAAATTAGCTTTAGCAAATAAAGAAAGTTTGGTAGCCGCTGGAAAATTTATTGATACAACAAACATCATCCCAATCGATAGTGAACATTTTGGACTTTGGTATTTATACGATAAAACAAAAGTAATTGATAGTCTCATTGTCACTGCAAGTGGTGGGAGTTTTCGGGATTTGCCTTTGGAAAAGCTCAAAAATGTATCGATTAGGGAGGCTTTAAACCATCCAAATTGGTCAATGGGGAATAAGATAACAATAGATAGTGCAACGATGACAAATAAACTGTTTGAGCTTATTGAAGCAAGATGGCTTTTTGACACTTGTAAGTGTGATGCAATCATTGAACCAAAATCAATTATCCACGCACTTATCAATTTTAAAGATGGAAGTACAACCGCACACCTTGCAAACGTCTCTATGCAACTTCCTATTGCATATGCAATATTGGATAGAGTAGATGAAGAAATTTTAGAAAAAGTAGATTTATTAAAAATTCAAAATCTTGAATTTAGGGCGATTGAAACTTCAAGATATCCTATTTGGGAACTTAGAGAGGAACTTTTGCACAATGACAACTTAGGTGTCGTGATAAATTCTGCAAATGATTTCGCTGTTGAAAAGTTTTTATCTGGAGAGATTGGATTTTTAGATATTACAAAAATAAGTGCAAAAGCTATCAACAAATTTCATAATCTCAAAGTGCACAATAGCGATGATATTTTTTTAGCAAATAATGAAGTGAAAAGATATGTTATGGAGATGAAGTTTTGAAAAAAATTTTGATTTTACATGGCTGGAATGGGAGCGATTTTCCCCACTGGCAATCACACTTAGCGATGCAACTGATTGGGAATAATTACTCAGTTTCTTTTCCTTCACTTCCAAATAGGGATTTTCCAAATTTAAAAGAATGGCTAGAGTATTTGGATGTTGAGATAAAACATTTTAAGCCTGATATTGTTGTTTGCCACTCTTTAGCCAATATCCTTTGGTTTCATTATGTGAATAGTTATAGGTTTGTGACAATAGAAAAATTAATGCTTGTAGCTCCAGTATCTCCAACTTGCAGTGTTCCCGAACTGGCATCATTTTTTCCTTATCTTGTTCCAAGTGATTTAAAAGCAAAAGAGAAAATTATGGCTTGTGGGGACAATGACCCCTATATTACACTTGATGAGGCATATCAGTTACATGATATTTTAGGAATAGGGCTTAAAGTGCTTGAGGGTGCTGGACATATCAATACCTCTAGTGGATTTGGAAAACTTGATTGTGCCTATGATTGGATAGTGCGATGATTTTAAGTATTGAGTCTAGCTGTGATGATAGTTCAATTGCTATCACAAAAATTGATACTTTAGAACTGATCTACCATAAAAAGATATCCCAAGAGATAGACCATAGTGTTTATGGTGGAGTGGTTCCTGAACTTGCTGCAAGGCTTCATGCAGAAGCATTGCCTAAAATATTAGAAGAATGTAAATCATACTTTCAAGAGTTAAAAGCAATAGCCGTTACAAATGCTCCTGGATTAAGTGTGACACTTCAAGAAGGTGTGATGATGGCAAAGGCACTTGCTATTTCACTTAAAATTCCGCTTATCGCTGTCAATCATCTCAAAGGGCATATTTATTCATGTTTTATTTACAAAGATTCAAAATTTCCTATGACCGTATTGCTTGTATCTGGCGGGCATACACAAATTATTGAAGTAAATACTCTTAACGATATGAAAATTATTGGACAAACAAGTGATGATAGTTTTGGTGAAAGTTTTGATAAAGTCTCTAAAATGCTTCATTTGGGTTATCCTGGAGGTCCAATAGTTCAAGAATATAGTCAAAAAGGTGATGATAATGCATATGTTTTCCCAATACCATTGAGACAATCACCAAATATAGAGTTCAGCTTTAGTGGGCTTAAAAATGCAGTAAGAATTGCTATTTTAGAGGAAGAGAAAAGCAATATGGATGCGGTTAAGATTGCTAATATTTGTGCAAGTTTTGAAAAAACAGCCGTTGCTCACATCGTTATGAAACTCAAGAAATATTTTAAATACAGAAATCCTACAGTATTTGCGATAGTTGGTGGTGCAAGTGCAAATATTTGTTTGAGAACAGAATGTGAAAAACTCTGTAAGTCATATGAATGTGAAGTAATATTAGCTCCATTGCAGTATTGTAGTGATAATGCCGCGATGATTGGGCGAGTAGCGATTGAACAGTATTTACAAAATGATTTTACACCTTTTGATAATTTGGATGTTCAAAGCAGAATCGTCTAAAGTTTTCATACAAAATCACTTGCAAATTCGAATAAATGATTGTAAACAGTTCCAGCCAGTATCTTTTTACTTCAAAAATAACCATACTTAAAATCTTCGAATTTCCAAGTGTTTCCACTGATAAAAAATTGTTTTTTCTGAAAGCGAATTTAAAGAAAATTTCGTGTACTATTCGCAACTTTATGTAAAAAATAGTTTACAAATTTATGAAAGGAGTTCTAAATATGCCAAAGATGAAATCAAATAGCGGTGCTTTAAAAAGATTTAAAATCAAAAAAAATGGTTCAATTAAAAGAGGAAGTGCTTTTCGAAGTCACATCCTAACTAAAATGGATCAAAAAAGAAAAGTTGATCTTAGAGGACCAAAAACTGTAGATTCTACAGATGTCAAAAGAGTACGGCTTATGCTGTGTAAAGCTTAATAAGCTTTTTGTCCCTCCGATTTGATTCGGACAAGTTCAGACTATTTAGATAGCTGACACCTAAAAATATGAATATATTGCGGTAAAGAAAGGAAAATATAATGCCAAGAGTTAAAACAGGTATAGTAAGAAGAAAAAGACATAAAAAAATATTAAAAATGGCTAAAGGTTTCTACAGTGGAAGAAGAAAACACTTTAGAAAAGCTAAAGAAGCGGTAGAGCACGCGTTAGTTTATGCATTTAGAGATAGAAGAGCTAAAAAAAGAGATTTCAGAAGACTTTGGATAATTAGAATTAATGCAGGTTGTAGATTAAATGACATCAACTATTCAAGATTTATAAATGGATTGAAAGTTGCTGGTATTGAATTAGACAGAAAAATATTAGCTGATATGGCTATGCATGACCCAGTTTCATTTACATCTTTAGTTGCAAATGCTAAAACTGCGATAGCAAACAAATAGTAATTTTTACTATAAACCAAAAAAGGCTAGGTAAATTTACCTAGCCTTTTTTTATACACCAAAAATAAGAAAATTAATAAGGCTCAACACCTATCCATCCATCAGCTTGTCTTTCTATTACTTCTGCAATACCAGCTTGTACAAACGAGGAACCTTTTAAAAATTCATTATCTTTCCATCCCATTGTTTCCATGGTATTTCTACATACAATAAATTCAACTTCATATTCCATAAGCGATTTTATTCTTTTGAGCGCATCACCATCATAATCATTTCTTACAGCACGAACACCTTGCGCATAGGTAACAACTACAATTTTAATAGATTCTGGCGGATAAACTTTTAATACATTATAAATCGAACTTAACATATGATTTACATCTTCTATTTTTGCAGAATTTAATTTAATAACCCACTTTCTTGGATTTTCAAAAGTTGGAAGTGGTTCTGCAAATTTCATTTCACCAAATGAATATACACAAAGCATTAAAATCAATAAAATCTTTTTCATAGATTATCCTTATTAATAGAGTCACTTACAAATTCAAACAAATGATTATAAACAGTTTTAATCATCATCTTTCCCCTTTAAAAACAACCATTTGCGAAGGAGCAAAAAGTGATTTTTAAAGTAAAAATCTAATAATCGCTACTATTCATACTCAAAATCTTTGAATTTGCAAGTGGCTCAATATAATTTTTTTAATTATACAAAACATACCTTAATAATGTAAAAAAGAATTGTCTACTCGTTTCTTTGGCTAACTTATTGTTTGATTTGGCATTGGTTGTGTACAATATAAAAAAATAAATAAGGACGAATATGAAAAAGTTAGTGATATTATTTGATTTGGATGGGACGCTCATTGATAGTACGGATGCTATTATTAGTTCTTTTTATCATAGCTTTGAAGAAAAAAAGTTCAATTTTGAAGGGACTCAAGAAGATATAAAGAATTTAATTGGGTATCCACTTGAAGTGATGTATACGGAACTTGGTATCCCAAAGGAAGTGGTAAATGAATTTGTTGATGCATACAAAAAAAAATATAGAGAGATTTCTCTTGATATGACACTTGTTTTAGATGATGCGAAAGAAGCAATAGAATTAGCTTCGAAGCATGCAAGATTAGGTGTTGTAACCACAAAAACCACACAGTATTCAATTCCACTTTTGGAGAATATGGGGATAATGAAATATTTTGAATGCATTATTGGAAGACAAGAAGTAATAAATCCTAAACCTCACCCAGAGCCAGTGCTAAAAGCGATGGAAATGATGAATGTAACTTGTGAAGATTTTGATATATATATGATAGGTGATACAAAACTTGATTTAATTGCAGCAAAAGAAGCAAAAATAAATGGTGTTGGAGTGCTTTGCGGATACGGTAAAATAGAAGAATTGTTGACACATACAGATATTATTGAAAAGAACTCTTTTTTGGCTGTAAAAAGAATAATCAATCTAAAAAAATAAAGCATAATGTAAGTTGTATTTTCTTAAAATCAGTCAAGAAATAAATTGTAAATTATAAAGAGCCACTTGCAAATTCAAAGATTTTGAGTATGAATAGTAGCAATTATTAGATTTTCACTTTAAAAATCACTATTTACTCCCTGTAAATGGTTATTTTTAAAGGGGAAAGATGATGATTGAAACTGTTTATAATCATTTGTTTGA
>CAMCYD010000150.1 GCA_945883785.1 Helicobacter pylori PMSS1 | reverse complement strand
TTTTTTTATTTTGTACCAAAACTATTCCGATAGCTACAGCTACCAAAATAAAGCCTATTGTCTCTAAAATAAAAAATAAGCTAACTGGTTCACTCATGAAGCATTTGCAACTTCACTACATCTTAAGCAAAGCATATTTTCCCTCTGTGATGAGTATTTCCAACATCTTGGACATTTTGATTGTGTTGCTTTATAGACTTTAAATTTTGCATCACCAACCACAAAACTTACTAAAATCTCATTATCTTTTAACTCATTTACAACTGAGCTCACTAAAAATAAATCTTCTGCTTCTGCTTTTGGAAGTGCCAGTATATCACTAGAATCTGTATAAATTTCCAACTCTAAAGCGGATTTTATAATTTTATCTTTCTTTAAATTTTCAATAGATTCATTGAATTTTTCTTTTGCTTCAAACAAAATCTCGTCATTTATCATTGAATCAATAGCAGGTAAAGTGTATTTTTTGTAGTCAAAAATATCCTCTGCTCCATTTTTGATACATTCAGGTGCAAAACTCAAAAGCTCATCCATCGTATAAGTTAAAATTGGTGCAAGTGTTCCAATAAGTGACATAGAAATCATAGCCATCGCACTTTGACTAGCTCTTCTTTCAGCTCCATTTTGAAGATTACAGTACAATTTATCTTTACAAATATCAAGGTATAAATTTGACAAATCAGCCACCAAGAAGTGATTTAATTTATTTAATCCTCTACTGTATTCATACGATTTAAAATCACTATCAATGTTATCAAATACACTTTTAGCTTTTTTAATAATCCATAAATCAAGTTTTCCAAATGTCTCAATAGAAGCCAATTCCTCCAAATCATTAATATTTGCTAATAAAAATCTAGCAGTATTTCTGATTTTTCTATATTGTTCACCCATTTGTTTTAAGATATCATCACTGATCTTAAGGTCACTTTGATAATCGCTCATCGCAACCCAAAGTCTCAGAATTTCACTACCAAACTCTTTTAGAACTTTATCAGGTGCAACTACATTTCCTTTAGATTTAGACATTTTTTCACCCTTAGCATCTACAGTAAAACCGTGAGTTAAGATAGATTTATACGGTGCTTGTTCGCTTGAAGCCATTGATGTCAGAAGTGAAGATTGGAACCAACCTCTATGTTGGTCACTCCCTTCAAGGTACATATCTGCTGGAAATGTTCCCGCATCATAATTTCTACTTTTTAAAACAGCATGTTGCGTTGAACCACTATCAAACCAAACATCTAAGATATCCATAGTTTTTTCTAAATCAGCAGGATTAAGTCCACTTCCAGGATAAAGTAACTCTTCAATGCTCATCTCATACCAAGCATCAGCCCCTTTTTGCTCAAAAATCATCGCAATATAATTTAATACTTTCTCATCATAAATTATCTCATCAGTGAGTTTATTTCTAAAAAATGCGATAGGAACTCCCCAATCTCTTTGTCGTGAGATACACCAATCTGGTCTATTTTCAATCATTGAAGAGAGTCTGTTGATACCATGTTCTGGATAAAACTTTATATCTTTTAAGGAGTTTAGAGCATTTTGTCGTAAAGTATTTCCATTTTTTCCATAGTTTTCATCAATTGCGATAAACCATTGTTTTGTAGCTCTAAAAATAACAGGCTTATGGGTTCTCCAACAATGTGGATAAGAGTGGGTAATATCAACTCTTTTGATAAGTGCCTCACCTAAAAGTTCCATCACTATCTCATTTGCTTTAAATACATGCGTTCCAACATATTGCTCAGGATTTGGAAGTAAATTTTCTCTCACTATCGTGTTATCGTATTTCCCCTCATCATCAACAGGCATAAGCACTTCAAGGTTGTATCTAAGACCTACTTTATAGTCATCTTCCCCATGCCCTGGAGCTGTGTGAACACAACCAGTACCTGAATCCATCATTACATGTTCACCTAATATAACTGTTGAATTTCTTCCATTTAAAGGATTTATTGCAATATTTTTATCAAACATCCATGATTCAAATGTTTTAATTATTTCACCTTTTACAATTTCATTTTCAATACAAAACTTATAAAGTGCTTTAGCAATAATAAATCCATCACTAGTTAATACATAATCTTCCATATGATTTAACGCTATACCTGTGTTTGCTGGCAATGTCCACGGAGTTGTAGTCCAAATTACAAAACTAGCCTTTTGATTTTCTAAGCCATGAAACCTTTTAAACTCATCACTCATTTCAAAAGCAACATAAATAGATGGAGATACTTTATCTTTGTACTCGATTTCAGCTTCAGCCAAAGCAGTTCCAGCAGCCCAAGACCAATGGACTGGTTTACTTCTTTGGATTAAAAGCCCTTGTTTTGAGATATTTATAAGTTCCCTATAGATATTTGCTTCAAATTTAAAATCCATAGTCAAATAAGGATTTTCCCAATCAGCAATAACCCCCAAACTTTTAAATTCATCTTTTTGAATAGCTATAAATTTACCTGCATGTTCTCTACAAAGCTCTCTCAGTTTTCCTTTTGGAAGAATTTTTTTCTTTTCAGTTCCGATTTTTTCTTCCACTTTTTGTTCAATTGGTAGCCCATGACAATCCCATCCTGGTGTAAACCTTGTCGATTTTCCATCAAAATAATGATATTTAATAATGATATCTTTGAGTATTTTATTTAATGCATGACCGATATGGATATTCCCATTTGCATAGGGTGGTCCATCGTGTAAAGTAAAAGATGGACAACCAACTCTATTCTTTTTCATTTTTTCATACACTTTTTTTTCATCCCACTCTTTGTACTTTTTTGGTTCATTTTGTGGGAGATTTCCCCTCATTGGAAATGGTGTATTTGGTAGTAATAATGTATCTTTGTAATCTATCATAAAATAATATCCTCGTTTTAAATATCCGCGATAGTACATAAAATTAGGTAAAATCGTCCTTAAGATTAAGTTTGTTATAATCAAAAAATTCATTATTATACTTTTTCTGTAAAAAAATAAATTTGTTTCACAGAAATATTATTAAAAAACAAGGAACAAAATGAGCCAATATAAAGCATTTTTATCTACTTTATCTATTATGTATGTTGATGATTCTTCTGATAGTGGTATGAATAAAATCTTTTTCAATTCCCATTTTAAAAATGTTTTCCACTTCGATAATGGTATGGATGCTTTAGAAGCGTTTGAAAAAGATAGAGCAAATCCTATTCAACAAATTGATTTAATCATAACAGATATACAACTACCGATTATGGATGGATTTTCATTAATCAGAAAAATAAAAGAATTTAAAACGAAAGTACCTATTTTTATTTTTACAGATAATAAATCTCCAAATAATGTTGTAGCGGCATTAAAATTACGAATTTCTAACTATATATTTAAACCACTTGATGTCATGGATATGATTTCAAGAATATATGATGCTTGTTTTACACTCTATGAAGAACAACTTATCAAACATCAAAAAAGGCAACTAGAAGAATATCTTGAAATCATAGACCAAATTGCAATTATTTCAAAAACAGATGAAAAAGGTGCAATTACTTTTGTAAATGATATCTTTTGTGATATTGCACAATATACAAGAGAAGAATTAATAGGTCAACCACACAATATTGTAAGACATCCAGATATGCCAAAAGAGGCTTTTAAAGACTTGTGGGAAACAATAAAAAAAGGCAAAACATGGAAAGGAAAAGTTAAAAATAAATCTAAAGACGGCAGTTCATATAATGTTCATGCCACTATTTCACCAATTTATGGAAATGATGAAAAAACTATCACTGGATATATGGCTGTTAGATTTTTAACTACAGAGGATGATGAAAAACAAAGAGAATTCAAAAATCAAGTAATGCAAAATATGAAAGAGGGTCGTTTAAAAGAAGTTGAGTTCAAGAAAATAATCAAAGACCTTGAAGAAAAAGTACATTTATTAGGAAATTCTGAATATCTTTATACTGCTTACGAACAAGAAAAAGCAAGAACTTTAAAATTAAACCAACAAATTGGATTTTATGAAATAGAATTAAAAACAGCAAAACAAAAAGGTTTTGATGTAGCCAACAAATTTAAAGTAGAACTTATAAAGAGTTTAAATGAGACAAAAAGTTTACAAGCAAGAACCAAACAGATGGAAAATGCTGTCATAATAATTAAAAACGAACTTGATGAAAAACAAAAGATTGTAAATCAACTTACAGAAGAAAATAAAAAACAAGCTAAAAGAGTAAATGACTTAACTGATGTTATTCATCATTTAGAAACAAAAATAGAATTGCTAAAATGACAAATAAAAAAAATATTATATTGCAACAAATTCTGAGAATAAATAACTATACGGTTACTTGTGCAGAAAGCTGTACTGGTGGTTTAATCGCTTCTAAAATTACTGGAATCAGTGGTAGCTCAGATATATTTAGAGGCTCTATCGTTACCTATTGCAATAAAACAAAAGAGCAAGAACTTGGAGTCAAAAAAGAAACTATGGTTGAATTTGGTGTAGTAAGCATTGAAGTTGTCAATGAAATGCTTGATGGAGTATTGAAAAAATTTGATGCTACTTATGCAATTGCCGTTAGTGGTGTTGCTGGTCCAAATGGTGGAACGAAAGATAAACCTGTCGGAACTGTTGTTATTGGTGTAAAAAATATCTTTGGTTTTAGTCAAATAGAGAAATTTCATTTTGATGGCAATAGGAAAATAGTACAAAAAAGTGCTACAAATAGGGCCTTGGGTATGTTGTTGGCAAAATTACAAAATTTGCATTAAAAATGCTTGACAAAAAAAAGTTTTTTAAATATAATTCCACTCCATTTTATATAGGTATTCTATGTTTATGACTTGTTAGCTCAGTCGGTAGAGCATCTCACTTTTAATGAGGAGGCCGATGGTTCGAATCCATCACAGGTCACCATTTTTTTATAAAATGTGTTATTTTCAATTTTTTGTTCCACTTTCATATTATGGTCGATTAGCTCAGTTGGTAGAGCGCTACCCTTACAAGGTAGATGTCGCAAGTTCGAGTCTTGCATCGACCACCATATTATAGTGGTCCCATCATCTAATGGTTAGGATTTTGGATTTTCATTCCAACCATAGGGGTTCGAATCC
>CAMCYD010000149.1 GCA_945883785.1 Helicobacter pylori PMSS1 | reverse complement strand
CACTTGGCTCATCACTATCACATTTGCTATTTCCATTTTTATCAAGACAAACTTTCGCACCCACAAGGTATCCATCTGCTACATTTCCACTAAGTGATTGTGCTGTAGGAGTATCAGTTCCACCTGAACTTCCTCCACCACCACATCCTACAAACAACAATGAAGCAACTACCGTACTAAAACCTAAACTAACTATTTTACTCATTTTTCTTACCTTGTTTTTTATTTATTTTGATTCTTCTTCAACAATTGCTGGAAGATTTATAATTTCAGCTTCAACATCTTCACTGTCATCACTTCCAAACATCCCTTTTTTTGCAGATAATTTAAGTTTCCCATTTGATTGAATAAAGGCATCAAATGCTACATAACCAGGTAAATATTTTTTCAATAGTACTTTTTTCCCTGTTGAAAGATTAGTCGCATATATTTTTCCTAAATCATCTTCTTGTGTTAATGCAATCGCCCCTGAAGATGTTTTAAACCATGTTATTCTCAAATGATAAGGTTTCATACTTTTTGTTGGATTATTTGGTATATTGATTTTAGTTAATTTACTACTGCTTAAATCTAAAAATGCATAATCCTCTTTCTTAGCCATGCCAAGCATAGAGCCTAAAGCTTTTATATTGCCAAACAGACTTGACATACTCCCTGTTTTTTCTGCAACTTTTGGAATTTCAAGTAAAATTATTTTACTTCCTAATATATCCCCACTTTGAAATTCTGCTACTTTATACCCTTGTGGTATATTGACAGAATTTAAACCTTTATAATAATCAAATACATAAACCATTTCTTCTGGGCTAGGAACAACAAAGCCATTTGAACCAATATGTAAATTACTTCCCGAAAATGACTCTCCAGTAATAGTAGCAATCACCCAACTTCCGTATTCTAAATTAGCTCTTGCAATAACTATTGGTTGCAAATGTGATGTAGCTTGCATAAACTTTACAGCAAAACTATTATCTTTTTTTTCTAAAATATATGTGATAAATCCACTTTTAGGGTCATAAGTTACTTGCTTAATTATACCATCTGCATCTCTTAATAATTTTCCATTAAAGGTTATTCCCAAATCTGTTTCTGCAAAATTTACAAAATCTTTTGCAATACCAAATGCATCAATTTTTCTTTTTAATTCCTCTTGGGTAATTGTTGATTTTTTCTCTTCTGTTTTCTCATCGCTCACAGAACTACTAATATCAGCATAATTTTTATTTTCTAATGCTGAAACATTTTGAGAGATTAAAGATAATAACAATCCTAACCCCATTAACTTTGGACTACTTATTTTAAACATATTTTTTCCTTTTTTTAATTTTGTTCTATATCAATTATTTGCAATTTTTGCTATCTGTGTTTTAATATTTTCAATATCAGATGCAGTCATATTCATACCACCATTCATATCAACTGAATACTCAATTGGTAAATCATAAACAACTTTTGAGCCATTTTGATATGGGTATACTTTTATATGAAGGGGTGCTGTTGTTCCATCTTTTAGCTTAAATGCAAAATATTTTTCTTTTGCAATATCAGCATTGGTTGGTTTTTCTCTATATCCCCAACGATAAAGTCCAAGTGTCCTTTCAAAATTTGCATAAGTTGAAGCATCACTATATTGTGTATTGATTTCCCCAGCTATATTTAGTTTTAATGAAATTCTTTGATTCTTTAAATTATCAAATACATTTTTTGCATCTTTTTCTAAATTTGGAAGAGTATCAAGTTGTGTTATTACTTTACCAAGAGCATCAGTTGCAGAGTTTGTTGTGATTTCATTCGGGTAATCTACGGTAATTTTGTATGTATTTGCTATTGAATCAAGATTAACTTTGATAGGAAATTTAAAAATATCTTTTGCTTCATATACCCCTGGATTATAATTTTCTCCATTAACATAACTAAGTTGCAATTGTTGATTAGCATATCGAGACTCTACACCTAGGATATTATATATGGTACATGACGGACAAGACCTGAGGTTCGTTTTTTGTCTATATTTGCTTCCATTACTAAATTGGTTTCCGATCTTATCTAAAACCGTATATTGACTAATCTCTTTTCCCGTTAAATCTGTAGCTTTAACTACTAAAACTTTTTCTTCAGATTGCTTTGTAATAGGTATTTGTTTTGGTGGTAAAACAGCAGTACCACATCCACTAAATAAAACAGAAGCGGTCACCAAACTTAATCCCATTTTCATAATTGCACTCTTCACATTTCCTCCTTTTTTTAATCATAACTTTATATACAAAGTTGATATTGGATTTTAATCAAAATATACTTATTCTAACTTTATATGAAAAGGTATACTTTGAAAGACATTGATGATTTACCATTAGATTACACACAGAATCTTTACAAAAAGATTGGTCAAAATGTGAAGAAAATTCGTGAAGAAAAGGGAATTTCTCAACTAAAACTATCACATTCAATTGGACATAAGTCTGTTAGTGTTATATCTTGTTCTGAAATTTGTATAAACAACTACCATTTCAACATTGAGCATCTCTCTAAAATCGCATATGTTCTTGAAGTTGATATTTGTGAGTTTTTTAAATAATTTTTACATCTATCCCCTCCTCTTTTTCTTTGTTAAACAACTAAAATCGATTGTGTTAAAATTATCCCCATCCACATCTTCTAAAACCAAATGAGGTTCCTCTTTCCTTTGGTTGACATCGTAGTATCCATACCTCTGCATACTCTCATTGTATTCTTCTTTAAAATAGCAGGTAATATTTCCTTCATAAGTTAAAAATGGATATCTCTCAACCATAAGTTTTCGGCAATAGGGGCAAACTGTAGGGAATTTATATTTTTTATTAAACTCATACTCTCTTGTACACACAAAACATTCTTTGATAATTGGGAGGGGTTTTGTGATGATTACTCTTTTATCGATTGGTTTTTGTGGTTTTAGATCCTCTTTTTGTGGAATGATTGGTTTTATTGTTTTGATACTTTGGGGTTCTAAAGAGTGGATTTTTAGATTTGGATTATCTAGTGATAAATACATTAAGATTCTATAGTTTGCCCCATGTCTTGTAAAAAGTTCCACTTTTTTATCAAGTTTTAGAAGAATTTTAATCACATTTGCAAAATCACTATCACTGCTAAGGAATATAAATCTCCGATAACACTCACCCATCTCTAAAGCATACTCAATAAGTGTTCTATCTGCATTTTCATACTTTATTGTCTCTTCATAGTGGAGTTTATGTTTTTCAATAAATCTTTTTTCTTTGTTCCCTAATGCTCTTTTTGTGGTGATAAATGTTGTATCTGGTGAATATCCTAATCTATCAATCACCTCTTGATAATTTTTTATAGAGATATTTTCTAAATCCCATAAGAGTAAAGAACTATCCTCTTTTATAAGAAACGTTTTACACTTAGAACATTTTTTAAAAAACTGTATGATGTTTGAAATCAGTTTCATTGTTACTCCATTTTTTTATAATTAATTTCTAAAATGAAGTATAAATGAGTTGGACGAATACGAAATTTCGTTGGTAGGATAATTTCTCAAAATTGGAAATAATTTCAAGTAACCATAAAAGTTCAAAAATAGTTACCCTACTCCCCTAGCCGATATTTATGGGATTTTTATAGAAAAAACAATGGTAACTTTTTTGAGAACTTTTTTTCATCATCTCTCTAGGCTATCTTCTTTAGCTGAAAAAATTACAATAATACCAATACAAAATAGTATTGGGAATGCTAAAGCAGATGCAACGAGTATAATATCAAGCGTTGTAGGTTCCATAATAAGTGCTCCTTTTAAAAATATAGTGGTTAGTTTTCGGCTGGTTCTAAATCATCTTTTACCCCATCATATCCAAGTGCAAAAGAGAAGATGGCATATAAGAGATACTCCATGATGGAGATATTATTTTCAATTCTATAAAATGGATCATCTAGAAATATTCCAAGTACCAAATAGATAAACCCTCCAAACAAAAGATTTATTCCACCAAGAAAAAGTATCCAACTGATCACTTTTATAGTTTTTGCAAGGGTGTTGATAAATTTACAATTATTTTCCATTGTGTGTATCTCTCTTTTTACAGGTGCTTAGATTGACAACTATATCCCCATTGGTGATAAGGTTTGGGTAATTTGTATCAAAGTGATACCCTTTTTGTTTGGAAACTATTGTTGTGCGGCCAATGTTTGAACAGATAATCTCTTCATTATTATTAAAAGCATCTATTGTTTCTTGTTGTTCATTTGAGAGCTGGTGTATTATACCAAGCATAATGAAAGCAAATATTGCAAACAGTATCCCCTTAAGTAAAAAGGAGATGATATATTGTTTTTTCTTTTTGCAATTGTGCTTTTGATTAAAATCTGGATTCATTATCGTAGTGGCTCTTGTATTGTTTATCTTCTAGTAATGATTGAATTAATTTGTAATTCTCTAATCTTGTGTATCCATCAAGTTTGATAGTTTGTATGGAGAGGTTTAAAAGTGGTTTGATTGCCTCTTGAAATAACTCTTCACTGTAAAACTCATCAATCTCCTCTTTAGATGAGTGGATAGTGAGATTTGGATTATTTGCTATTGCACTATAAACTCTTAGCGACTCCCTTGGTGTTGTTTGGAGTGGTTCCATATAAATATCAAGAACATCGTGTAATGTTCGTGTTTGATTCTCTTGGAACTCTGGTATAAGATCAAACAGTTGATAAAGATTGATTAATAATAACTCTTGTGTATATTCTAGTTTATTCATGGGTGGCTCCTTTTTTAGTGTAAAACTTTTTGATAGATCGATTCAAAATTGATTGGACCAAACATTCTGCTATCAAAACTTGTATTTCTATTATCACCCATCACAAAGTATTGATTATCTTTTAGGGTGGTGATATTGGTGTCATACACTTGTGGGAAAAGTTTATGAAAACTTCTATAATCCTTATCATCAATAAATTGGATTTTTGGATTGGTTTTTAGGTATGGGTCTTTGATAAAGATTTGGTTATTTTTTGTGATGGTGGTGTATCCTTTGTAATGCTCTTTGATATACTCATTCCCCTCTTGTGGGTGGAGATAGAATCTTCCATCTTTTAAGAAGAAACTATCATATGGTGTAGCTACGATTCTTTTAATCATACTTACTTTCCCCTCTTCA
>CAMCYD010000148.1 GCA_945883785.1 Helicobacter pylori PMSS1 | reverse complement strand
GATATTTTAGCAGCTTTTTATGTAAAGATTTGTATAAAAAAGAGACTAAAATAGCTTATTTATAGATGTTTAATATTGGTTTGAAGAATCGAAAATATCTCAAAATTTTAGAGTTTTGGGATGGGGTTTACTTGGGGGTTACAAATAATTCATTGCAAACACTCTACTTACCTATTTTTGAAGATTTCTTGAAATAAGTACAGAAAACTAATTAATCAACCATAGGTAAACTAAATAAAAATTCAACCCCTTCATTTGGATGATTGATTATTTTAATATCTCCATGCAGTAACTCTACTTGAGTTTTAAGTGATGACATTCCCACTCCTCTGCCTGAGATATCAGTTACTACCTCTTTTGTACTAAAGGAATCTTCAAAAATCAACATCAGAACTTCATCAGCACTTAATCTATTCAATTGTTCTTGCGTTAAAAAGTTTTTTTCTATTGCTTTTGCTTTTACAAGATCAATATCAATTCCCTTCCCATCATCTGTGTATTTAATTTTTAAATACTTACCTTCTATTGCAATCTCACAAATAATCGTACCATTTAAATCTTTCCCAATAAAATATCTTTCTTCTTGCGATTCGATTCCATGGTCTAAAGAATTTCTAAAAATATGAGTTAGTGAATTCAAAAATGGTTTATACACATCACTAAGATAAATATTTTCACAATTGATCACCAAATCATTCATCGGCTTATTAAATTTCTCAGATAATGTTCTTACAAGCTGACCATAAGCAAAAAAAGTATCCTTAATATTATGATAAGTAAGTTTCATAATCTCTTTCTTAAGTATTTCACGATTATCATATGTATCTATGTTTTTATATATATTTTCTATTCTATATTTATCAATCTTAAGCACATTTGATTTTGCAAAGATATTTTGTTTTAGTATCTGATTAATGAGATTTAAATCAAATTCAATCCAAGAATAAAGAATGTTTACGGAAAGTTCTTTTATCTCTTCTTCCAAACAATTTGTTTTGAAACTATAGTCTATTTGATTTTCCAAAGAATGCAATTTTTTAGTGATATTAATCAATGCAAACTGTGCAAATAAACCTTTATATGTATGAATTTCCCGTCTAAATTCAGATAGCATTTTTAAATCTTTATACTTTCCTATCCCTTGAATAAACTTTTCATAATCATTTTTAACTTCAGTAAACTGCTCTAAAAATGTTATTACAGTTATGACCATTTTATAAACTTGTTGTTCGTCCTTTATCATTTCATTGAGATATTTATTTTGAGTAATATCATTTAAAATAAGCATAAAAGTATTTTTTCCTATAACTTTATACTCAACTTTTATAAATTTTCCATGTATCAAAAATTCATCTCTCAAAAGTGATATCAAAATCTCTTGTCGCTCCAATGTTTCATCTAAAATTCCGATCAAAGTATCTTGCACAAAAGATCTCTCTTCCTTGTCTTCAAATAACAACTCTGTAATGTTTTTTTGTTGGGGTGTTGTACCTAGTATCTCTTTTGCTTTAAATGAATATTGGTCACCAATTATCATATTTCTATCAAAATACAAAAAGCCTTCATTAGCGTTGTCAAATAATGTTTTTAATTGATTGTGACTTTTTTCTATTTCATTTCTTACTATCTCAAGCTCATCAATATTTGTAAAAACTGAAGTCGTATATATTTTATTATCAAATACGATGCTATTTGCAGATACAGCAAAAACAACTTCTTTCTCTTCATTTTGAAGTATCACTTTATGTATTTTGTTTTTATTATTTTGGATATATTCTTCCCATAAAATACCCTCTACATACTCAGAAATAAAATCTTTTGAATCTATATTTTTAAATACAAAAGAGAGATGTTCATCGTATTTGGTTATAAAGTCATTTAAATTTTCAACACCAAAAAAAGCTAAAAAAGCTTTATTGACATTTGTAATTATTCTATCTTCATTAAAAGTTACCACCAAATCTGTTTGTGTATCCATTATATTTTGTGCAAATTTTTCCGTACTTTTTTTGAATTCCAGAGTTAATTTATCCATATATTTATTGAAAAGAAATGCTACATCCCCTATTTCATCTTGAGTTCTTACCTTTAATTTTATATTGTTTCTAGATTCATCAGAATCCAACAATCTTTGAAATCCATGTTTGAGACCTTGTATAGGCTCAGTAGCTCGATTTATAATAATTAACAACACAAATATAGTAAGTATTCCAAAAAATAATGAGCTATATACAATATTCCAAACAATCTCATTTGAATGTTTTTTAAAGCTATCTATTGAAAATACAACCTCCATAACAGAAACAACATCACCATTCTTTTGATTTTTATGGCATACCAAACATTCATCCGAAGCAATTATTGGTGTTATAAATTTTACATAATTTTTATCATTAATCTTTTCCTCTTTAAGGATTGATAGTTTTGAATGGAAGACTGATAAGATACTTTTTTCACTCGTGAAAATATCATTTGATTTTTGAAATGCAATCAACTCTTGACTTTTGATAATCCTCAAATCAGCTACATTTTGAAAAGTTTTCGCTTTTTCTATAACCTTCTGAAGCTCTTTACTATCTCCATCATTCATTTTTGCTCGTAATTCAATAAAAATATTGTTGCTAAAAAGTTGTAATTGTTGTTTTGTAAGTTGTAAATAATCTTCATTTATTTTTTGACTTGTTGTTATCAAAATTGTTAAACTACTGATAATAAGGGATACTAACATCCAAAATATTATCTTATTTCTTATGCTTCCATTTATAAACTTCAAAGCTCTTTTTCCAGTCTATTAGTTAAATTTTTATTACTTTTGAGTACAATACTATAAATTTTATTTAGAACGCTTAAATTATAAATAATACCAAAAATAAGTAAATCATAATGGGGAAATATGTCAAATCAAGTATTAGCATTAAAATATAGACCATCAAAATTTGAAGATTTGATAGGACAAGATAGTATATCAGAGACCTTGTCGCTAGCCCTAGATAAAGATAGACTTTCACATGCATATCTTTTTAGTGGATTAAGAGGAAGTGGAAAAACAAGCACAGCTAGAATTATGGCAAAAGCACTTGTGTGTGTAAATGCTCCAACATCAAAACCTTGCGAAGTATGTGATAGTTGCAAAAGTGCAAATAGTGGACGACATCTGGATATTGTAGAAATGGATGCAGCTAGTAATAGAGGGATAGATGATATCAAAGATTTGATAGAGCATACAAAATATAGACCAACAAGTGCAAAATATAAAGTGTTTATTATTGATGAAGTTCATATGCTTACCACTCAAGCATTTAATGCACTTCTAAAAACACTTGAAGAGCCACCTGCGTTTGTGAAGTTTATCCTAGCAACTACTGACCCACTTAAACTTCCTGCCACAATTTTAAGTCGTACACAACATTTTAGATTTAAAAAAATACCTGAAAAAGATGTTTTTCACCATTTAACACATATTTTAAATCTTGAGAATACCGCTTACGAAGCCGAAGCACTCAATATCCTCATACGAAGTGGACAAGGAAGTTTGAGAGATACTTTAACTTTACTTGACCAAGCTATTATTTATTCAAAAAGTGGTGTTTCAACGACTGCGGTAACTAATATGATGGGACTAATTGATCCAGCTTTTATGGATAAAATGTTTGATACTATCTTGAAAAATGGTGATACAAATGAAATTCTAAATGAATTAGAATCATATGAAGCTGGTCAAGTAATAGATGAAATTTCTATTTATCTCAAACACAAAATGCTCACTCGTGACCCACGATTTGATACCTATCTTTTTGATAGATATTTTAGAATTTTAGGTGATGCAAAGGGGCTACTGTATCAAAATAGTGATGGAGGATTTGTCCTTATTTTAACTTTGATGAAACTAACTGAAGCCACAAAACTAAAAACGATTGATGCTATGATAGAGGAGATACAAAATACTCTAGTTGTGGAAACTATAAAATATTCACAAAATACACAATCATCGCCATTGTCTCAAACACGACCTCAATCAGAAAAAGAAGCTGTTAAGCCAATCAAAAAAGAGGAATCAAAAGAGGAAAAAATATCCCAACCAATAGCTCCAAATCCACTCTCACAAGAAGATGCGCTTACACACAAAAGCTATCAAAGAGTAACTGATATGATTTATGATAGAAGTTATGAGCTTGGGGATTGTTTTAAAAATAGTTTTTTGCTCAACTCATACAAAGGAAATATTCTCACTATTGATAGTTGTACAAATGATGCTTGTAGAATGCTTTTAAAGAAAAACTTTGCTTATATTCGAGGATTTATTGAAGATATATTCGGACTTGATACCGAAATACATTTCAATAAAATAGAACAAACTTCAAAAAAGGACTTACCCCAAAGCGTAGAGTCTAAAAAAAGTGAAATAAAAGATATTGAAATTCCAAAGTTGCCTATTGTTGAAAACACGAGAGATAGTAAAATTCCAGAAAAAAGAGATAAACAAGAAAATGAAGATTTATCACAAACAGGCTCAATGATAGAAGATATAGAATTTGGAAGCGGTTGTGTTGCAAGTATGGGAATACAAAATGCCCCTACTTTGGCTCAAAAAGAACTCAATATCCAAGACATTATGAACTCTTCTTTTGTAAATAAAGCAATAGAGTTATTTCAACCAGAATCACAAGCGAGAATCACAAGTAAATTATAGTTGAATATTTTGATAAGTTCTAGTCCTCGTTCTGTTTGAATTGATGCCATTTTTTCTTTATTGATTAATTTTTTATATTACAATTTTGAAACAACAAAGCAAGTCTTATATCATTATAATCTATGCTTTCATTAAGATATTCAAATATGGGTTTTAGCTTCAATTCGCCCTTATCAGTAAAGTGATCTTTATCGTTTTTTTCTAAAAGTGCCTCTTTGGCTGTAGCAACCAATTTTATTAGCTCTTTTGATGGAGTGATATTTTTATAGTCAACTTCTACACCCTCTTGCATAAGTTGCTCTATATGTTTGATTAATGTACCAGCTGACCATTGACTCATTTCAACCAAATCTGCAAAGGAATCAGCATATTGTATTTGCCCTTTAGTAATCATATGATTTGCTTTGTCCTCTTTTTGCTCAAGAGTTGCGGTTGCTTTCAATGCAGGTTCTACTTTAATATTATGTTGTTTT
>CAMCYD010000147.1 GCA_945883785.1 Helicobacter pylori PMSS1 | reverse complement strand
TGCTGGTTTACCACTAGAAATTATAAGCGCCAATACTTGAAGTGCTGATGCTAAACCATCTCCAGTTTTCGCAACATCACCAAAAATGATGTGTCCGCTTTGCTCTCCACCAAAATTGATGTTTTTTTCTTTCATTATCTCTAAAACATATTTATCACCAACATTTGAACGGAATAATTTAATTCCATTTGCTTTTAAATATTCTTCAAGTGCAACATTGCTCATAACAGTTGCTACGCAACTATTTGATGGGAGCTTTCCTTCATTTTTTAAAAATACAGCTAGGGCACCTATTAATTTATCACCGTCAATAACTTCACCTTTTTCGTCAACAATAACTAATCTATCAGCGTCTCCATCAAGTGCAATTCCAATATCAGCTCGATACTCTCTAATAACTTTTCCGATATTTTGTGGATGAAGAGCTCCGCAATCTTCATTAATATTAAATCCATCTGGTTTATTGTTTAACACTATTAAATCAGCGCCAAGTTCTTCTAAAATAGTTGGGGCAACTTTATAAGCAGCACCATTTGCACAATCTAGAACTATTCTTAGATTATTTAAAGACATAGCTTTTGGGAAAGAAGTTTTTATTGAAACTATATATCTACCAATAACATCATCAATTCTTTTTGCTTTTCCTATGTTTTTTCCTGTTGCTTGAGATGAAGCTAATAGTTTTTCATCATAAAAAATCTCTTCGATTTTTGCTTCAACATCAGTATTTAATTTATCACCTTTACAGTTGAAAAACTTTATTCCATTGTCTTCAAATGGATTATGTGAAGCACTAAGCATTATTCCAGCATCACATCTCATTGATTCTGTTAAATAAGCAATTGCAGGAGTTGGCATAGGACCTATTTGAATTACATCATACCCTACACTTGTAAATCCACTAACAAGTGCATTTTCTATCATATAGCCACTTCTTCTAGTATCTTTACCTAGAAGAATTTTTTTGCTTTTCTTTGTTGATACATTATTAAAATATATTCCAGCAGCTTGAGCCAATTTAAGTGCAGTCATTGCATCTAAAAAATCACCAGCTTTTCCTCTAACACCGTCTGTTCCAAATAGTTTCATTGCTTTTCTTTATGTTGATTTATTAATGAATTTTATCAAATGATTACTTAACATCAATTTTGCGAGATTTTAGAGCTTAAATAGCGTAAAAGCAAATATTAACTAAAGCTTATTTTAAGTGGTTCTTAAGTAGTATTCCACACAAAAATTCGCCAAAACCCCATAATTCAGTGGGTTACGCCAATAAAAATTAAAAAATAAGAGGATTACCAATATGGCAAATCATAAACAAACTGCAAAAAGAGCAAAACAAACGATCGTAAAAACTGAAAGAAATAGATTTTACAAAACAAGAATCAAAAACATCACTAAAGCAGTATTAGTTGCTATTGATGCAAATGATAAAGAAAAAGCAACTGAAGCTTTTAAAACAGCAAACAAATATTTACACCATTGTGTAAGTAAAAATATTTTGAAACTTGGTACTGCTTCTAGAAAAGTAAGTAGATTACAACAAAGAATCAATTCTCTTTAAGAGATTAGGCACTCGCTTAATCCCTTCTCCTCTCCAAACACTCAAACATTTAAGGTAATCCAATGTTACAAGAAAAATTACAATCTTTTATAAAAAGAAGTGAAGATATACATAATTTATTGGCTTCATCTGACATACTCAATGACATCAAAAGAATGACTACTCTTTCAAAAGAACAAGCAAGTATAGCAAAAGTAGTCGCAGCTGCTAGAGAATACAATCAAATTATTGAAGATATCGAAGATAATAAGATGCTACTTGATGATAAAGAATTGGCTGAACTCGCAAAAGAGGAGCTAAGAGATTTGGAGCAAAGAAAACCTATTTTAGAAGATGAGATAAAAATACTGCTTCTCCCAAAAGACCCAAATGATGAAAAAAATATCTATATTGAGCTTCGAGCAGGAACAGGTGGCGATGAAGCGGCACTTTTTGTTTCAGATTTATTCAGAGCTTATATTAGGTATGCTGAAAATCAAGGTTGGAAAACTGAGATTATGAGTAGTAGTGAAAGTGAGTCTGGTGGATTTAAAGAGATGGTTTTTCTTGTAAAAGGAGAAGCCGTTTATAGTAAAATGAAATTTGAAAGCGGAATTCACAGAGTTCAAAGGGTTCCTGAAACTGAGTCACAAGGGAGAGTCCATACTTCAGCTATCACTGTTGCGGTTATTATTGAAGTTGATGATATTGAGATTGAGATACGAGAACAAGATTTGAAAATTGATGTTATGAGAAGTAGTGGAAGTGGTGGGCAATCTGTAAATACAACTGATAGTGCGGTTCGTATCACACATCTTCCCTCAGGAATAGTCGTAACAAATCAAGACCAAAAATCGCAACATAAAAATAAAGAAAGAGCTATGAAAGTTCTCAAAGCAAGACTTTACGATATGCAAGAGCAAGAGAAAATGAGCAAAGAAGACGCAAACAGAAAAGAGCAAGTTGGAACTGGCGATAGAAGTGGACGAATAAGAACTTACAATTATCCACAGGGAAGAATAAGCGACCACAGAATAAATCTTACACTCTATCGTTTGGATAATATTATGCAAGATGGTTTGCTTGATGAGATTATTGATCCACTTACGGCTGACTATCAAGCAAGGCTTATGGAAGCAGCAGGCGTTTAAAATCAATTTACTTTGATTCTGGAGTAAAAAATGAAACACTATCTTCTCAAAGCTTTTTGTGAGTATCTTGCTAAATTTACCCACATCAAAAATATTAAACGAGTTGAAAATAATACTTTAAAAATCGAATTTTCACGAGATGAGACATTTTATTTTGATATGACTCGTGGAAATTCTTTTGTGTATATCAAAGAAAATACTGAAAATATCAAAAAAGATTTCAAATCTCCTTTTGATGTGTTGCTTCAAAAAAAGTTTGCAAATGCCGAGATACATAAAATTTATCTTCTCAATGATGACAAAATTCTGTGTATCGAAGTCATTGCAAAATCAAGCTACAAAAAAGAGATAGTGACCTTGCAATTTGAATTTACTGGCAAAAACACAAACACAATTATTCTTGATGAACAAAGAATTATCTTAGAAGCCCTAAGACACATTGACGAACGAAGCTCATCAAGAGTTGTTAAAGTTGGTATCAAGTTACTTGATGTTCCCAAACCAAACTTCATTTTCCAAGATTTGGAATGTTCGGATGTTGTAAATTATCTTAAAAATAACTATACACAAAAAGAAAATGGTCTTTTAGAAAGTATAAAAATTCAAAAGACACATCAATTGATGAAGGAGAAAGAAAAGCTTGGGCATATTATTTTCAATCTTGAAGATAAAGAAGCTTTGACACAACAAGCAGATGAAATGTATCAAAAAGCGAATTTACTTTTGGCAAATCTTTACAAAATAAAACCTTATGAAAAAGAGATTGAACTACTTGATTTTGAGGGTAGAGAGGTGAAAATCAACCTTGATAGCACTTTCTCAACCCCATCGAATTATGTAGATTTTTTATTTAAAAGTGGGAAAAAACTCAAGCAAAAGATAGAAAATCAACATCTTGAGTTTGAAAATTTATCTCAAAAAGTTGAGTTTTTAGGAAGGCTGATAGAGATTATAAAAAATGCAACTACGATTGATGAAATAGAATTTTACTTCCCTAAAAAAGATAAAAATATTAGAAAAACTAAAAAAATGGAACCCTATCAAAGTTTTTTTATTGATGGATTTAAAATAATGCTTGGACGAGATGAGAGGGAAAATATTTATTTATTAGAAAACAGTAAAGCAAGTGATTTTTGGTTTCACTTACAAGGGCAAGTCTCTGCTCATGTTATTGTGGCAAATGCAAAAAAAGAACTCCCACCTTATATTATCGAAGAAGCGAGCAAAATTTGTGCGAGATTTTCAACTGATAGCGGAGGAGTTTTTGTGGTCGACTATACACAAAGACGAAATGTCAAAATTCAATCAAAAGCAAATGTTCTGTATAATCCATACTTTACGACAGTGGTTAAAATTTAAAAAAAATTATAATACTTATGAACAAAGGGAGCAAATGTTTGACATTTTAAAAGATAGTAGTGAGAGGATAAGAACAGGAGTTATCCTTATTGCTGTAGTGTTATTTATTGGGATTATTGATAGCAAATTTCTTACTTGGCTTTTTCTTGGTTTTGTGATGATGATTGGTGTATCCGAGGCTATGAAATTATTTAAAAGTGAGAGAAACTTGATTTATTTAGTTTCTGGATTTACTTGGATTTTGGCATATTTTTATCCAAATCCACAAGATTTAGTTTTTGTATCAATTGTGTTTTTTGCTTCAGTTTTAGCATACACAAAGACCTTTGACAAAGCACTTTTTTTACCACTTTTATATCCTTTAGTCTCTTATTTATTTCTTTTTTCACTGTATCTTTCTTTTGGAGTAACTTCTCTTTTCTGGCTTTTGGTTGTAGTTGCTGGAACCGATGTCGGAGCTTATTTTGTTGGAAAAGGTATTGGGAAAAGACAGTTTTGCCCAACAAGTCCTAAAAAAACTTTAGAGGGTGTTTTTGGTGGTGTTTTGATTGCAACTGCACTTGGATTTATTTTTGCACCATCTGCATATGGAACTTCAACAATACTTTTTGTTTCATTTGTAGTTTCACTTGCGTCAGTTTTTGGAGACCTTTTTGAAAGTTATCTCAAAAGAGAAGCTGATGTCAAAGACAGTGGCGATATTTTACCTGGACATGGCGGGATTTTAGATAGAACAGATGGATATCTTTTTGGTGGAGTTTTAATGTATATTCTCCTGAAACTTTTAGTTATCTAATAATGAGACCACTGCACAAACAAAACAATTTATTGCAAACACTCTATTTTGCATCTTTCCATTCAAAAAAAAGCCATTTGCGAGGAGCAAACAACTATTTTTTGAATAAAAATCTGCTAAAACATAGCATTCACACTAAACTATTTTGTTTGTGCAGTGGTCTCATATGATTGTTTTAGGTTCAACAGGTTCGATTGGGGTAAATACCCTCCTTATTGCTAAGAGATTTCATCTTGAAGTTGAAGTTTTGGTAGCTGGAAAAAATATCGAACTTTTAAACCAACAAATCAAGGAACACAATCCAAAACTTGTTATTATTGCCAATAGGGAAGATATTTCTAAAGTCAACCATCCAAATGTAAAAGTAGGGGAAGTTGCTATCTTAGATGCGATAGAGGAGAGCAAATCAAATCTTGTAGT
>CAMCYD010000146.1 GCA_945883785.1 Helicobacter pylori PMSS1 | reverse complement strand
TCAAAGATTTTGAGTATGAATAGTAGCAATTATTAGATTTTCACTTTAAAAATCACTTTTTGCTCCATGCAAATGGTTATTTTTAAAGGGGAAAGATGATGATTGAAACTGTTTATAATCATTTGTTTGAATTTGCAAGTGGCTCTTTAAGATTTTTATAACATTTGAGTTATAATCCGCCCAATTTATTTTGGAGCAAATTATGAAATATGGTGTGATTATAGTGTGGTTATTTTGTTGCAGTCTCTTATGGGCTAATAATTTAGAAACGACAAAAAGCTCTACAGATGCAAACAATTCTCATTTTACACAAGAGGAAAAAGAATATCTTAAAAATCAAGTTGCATCTCATCATCCAGAAGTGATTAATTATACGATTATATGGGAAATATTGGGTGTATTTTCTGTACTATTTGGTGTAGTTTTTGTAGTTCTTATCAAACAAAATCGTCTCAAAAGTGAGATAAAAGAACAAAAAGAAACTTTTGAAAAACTCTATCTTAAATCAAGTGATTGTATTGTTTTAGTAGCAAATGATACTTTTCTTGACTGTAATGAAGCAACACTTACCGTATTAGAATACTATTCAAAAGAACAATTTCTAGGATTAACTCCCTCTTCTATCTCCCCAAAATATCAGCCAGATGGAAGAGATTCAAATGAAAAAACAAAAGAGATGATAGATATTGCCATCCAAAATGGTTCTCATAGATTTGAATGGGTACATAAAAAATCAACTGGTGAAGAATTTTGGGTCGATGTAGTGCTCACAACAATAAAAATCAAAAATAGAGATATTGTTCATGCTACATGGCGAAATATTCATGAGAGAAAAAAACTTGAACACCAATCAAAACTTTTGGCTCACCAATCAAAAAAAGCAGCACTTGGAAGACTTATGTCTTTGATAGCACATCAATGGAGGCAACCACTTAGTGTTATAAACGGGATAACCTCACAAAGTTATCATAATTTAAATAAACCTAATCCCGATATTGGACAAATAAAAACGAACTTATTGCAAATAGAAAATATAACGGAAGCTTTATCACATGCTATACAAAAAATTCATGATTTTTATGTGTATGATGAAGATAAAAATGAAGCTGGAACGAAAATTAAAGAGGTTGTTTATGAATGTTTAGAATTACTCTATCCATCGTTTGCAAATGCTTTGCAACCCCATGTTGTTGTCAATGAAATTGATTCAATAAAGCTTTCAGGATATACCTATGGTATGCATCAAATTATCCTCACTTTACTCACAAATTGTGAAGAGATATTTACTATTAGAAATATTGCTAATCCACTTATTACTATTGATTTGTACAAAGAAAATAGTTTCAGTTGCATTAGTGTCAAAGATAATGGTGGAGGGATAGAAAAAGAGATAGAAAATAAAATATTCGAGCCATTTGTTTCTTCAAAAAATGGAACGAAAAGAGTAAGAGGACTTGGTCTTAATATAGCAAAAGATATCGTAGAAAATCATCTCAAAGGTTCAATTGGGGTGAAAAGTCTCGAAGATGGAGCCATATTTATAATAAGGTACAAAGAATATGATAAACAATAAATACTCCATTCTGTATGCAGAGGATGAAAATAATATCCGAAAAATGTATGTCGATGTACTCAAAAATTATTTTGAAGTTGTTTATGAAGCTACTAACGGAATAGAAGCACTTGAAATGTATGAAAATTACAAACCAAATATTTTACTACTTGATATAAATATGCCCATTATGGATGGTTTGGAAGTGGCTAAAAAGATAAGAGATACAAATGAAAATTGTAAAATTATTATTTTATCTGCTCTTTCAGATACAAATACACTTATTCAGGCTTGTGAACTCTATCTTGTCAAATATTTAATCAAACCAATCAAAACTCTTCAATTGGATGCTGTTTTAAAACAAGTAATCAGTGAACTTGATGCCCTTAAAGTTGCGAAACCAACAACTTCACTTATGCAATTTGACTCAAAAAATATGGTTATTGTTGATGGGATACAAGAGATAAAACTTTCTAAAAAAGAGTTTACATTGGTTTCATTACTTTTTGAAAAAAAAGGAAATCTACTATCCTCTTTTGATATTATCAATTCAGTTTGGGAAAATGATTTTGAAAAAGATTATGACCCAAATAAATTACGGGTACTTGTGTATCGACTGAACAAAAAACTTTCATTTGATATTGTTTTATCTTCTTACAATGAAGGATATTATTTATCACAAAAAATTCTATGAGATTTAAAAAATGAAAGGTTTTATTTTTTCTTAGAGCCACTTGCAAATTCAAAGATTTTGAGTATGAATAAGATTTTCACCTTAAAAATCACTTTTTGCTCCTTCGCAAATGGTTATTTTTAAAGTAAAAAGATGATGATTGAAACTGTTTATAATCATTTGTTTGAATTTGCAAGTGGCTCCTTAGTTTCAGGATTTTTTATAGCCATCTAATTTTCTTGAACTCTTATTTGATTTGTTTCAAATTCTATGACAAACTTTGTCCCTTTATAAAAATCTTCTTCTCTTTTTTCCTCTACATCTTCGATTGTTATTTTTCCATTAAAATATTTTTGAATGATATTGACACAAATATAAAGTCCCAGTCCTGTCCCCTGACTTTGATGTTTTGTCGTAAAATAAGGGTCAAAAATCTTTGATTTAATCTCTTCAGGTATACCACCTGCATTGTCAATAATCTCTATTTTGATACAATCTTTATCTTTCAAAGTTTTGATGTGCATTTGTTTATCCTCTTGATTTTTCTCTTTTAAAGCATCTTTTGCATTGTTGACTATATTCATAAGTACTTGAGAAAGTTGACTTGGATATCCATCATAGATAATAGTATCATCAAGCAATAAAATGAGTTCTATATGATTTGATTTTAATGTAGCATTTAAAAGATTTGCTGTATCGTTTATCACTTGTGAAAGATTGAAAATCTCTTGTGTACTATCATTTTTTATAAAATCTCTAAAATCATCTATTGTTTTTGAAAGATAATTTGCTTGTTTTATGATTGTATCCGTTATCTCAGAAAGTATTTCTGTAGTTATTGGCATTCCTAATTCGTGTTTAATCTGAACCCCAGATATTGCTGTTGTGATAACTGATAGTGGTTGTCTCCACTGATGAGCAATATTTCCTATCATCTCCCCAAGAGCTGCTAGTCTTGATTGTTGTTCAAGGAGAGCTTGTTGTTTTTTATTTTTATCAAGTGCTAGTTCTATTTTATCTTCAAGACTATTATTGAGTTCTTGTACCTCTTGCGTTTTTTGTGACACTTCAATTTTTAGTTTTTCTTCGTAGTTTTTCACTTCACTTATATCTCGAAAAACAACAACTGCACCATTGTTTGTTGAAGCAACCGTTAAAGCTACTGGAAAAATTGTCCCATCTTTTTTTATAAAATACTCTGTACAATTTCTTGTTTGTTTATCTTGTGTTGTTTTATGAATTGGACAATCTTCCTCTTGATAAATAGCCCCATCAACTCTATGATGATGAAAAAGATAGTGTTGATGCAAACCTAGAACTTCATTTTCTTGAAATCCAAGCATTTCAAGTGCTTTTTGATTTATCCAAATACAATTTCCTTTTTTATCAACCCCATAAATACCTTCTCCTATATTTTTTAAAAGAGATGCTATAAAGATACTTTGTCTTTTTGTTTTATAAAAATAGTATGCTATAACTAATAAAAATAAAAGCAATAAAAACAAGTCTTCTTTGTGTTGTGCCCAAATATCTTCATGATAGATAAAACCTATTTGCTCATATGGTGGGAGCCTTAAAGCTCTTGCAAGTTCTTCTACACCTAAATAATCAGCTGGTAAAGTATAGCCATAAATCCCAAATTTATCTCCATATACCGAATTTGCATCAAACGCCAATAAAGCTGATAATACTTTTTTGACATCCTCTTTATCGGCATAAGGGAGTGCAAAAACAGGCCATTCAGGATAAAGTGCCGTGGATGTTTTAGAGGGATGTTTTGAATCTTTTTGCTCATTGATAATTTTTACATCATTTGGATTGAGTGTTTTATCTGCCACCATTTTTTCATAAATACCATCTCTTATAAATGCAACATCCACCTCTTTTGCGATTACTTTATTGATTGCATCTTGGTGTATTTTAGTAATAATCATTTTATTTTCTTTTATAACATCTTGATTATTCTTATAAAATTCATATGCCTGAGCTCTAAAACCGCCCATATGTTTCAAACTTGGAGCAGCAATCTTTTTATTTTTAATATCTTGTAAAGTGTTTATTGGGCTATCTTTTCGCACCAAAATTAACCCTCCAAGTGAATTTATCGCTTGACCATTTCCATTTTCTATAAGTGTTGCTATCGCTCCACTTAAATGGGTGTTATGTCGTACAACCAAAAAATGTGTTGGATTTGTTGTGGCGATATCGAGTTCCTGATTTTGTATTTTACTATCCATCTCCTCTTGAGTTAAAACTTCCAAAACCACTTTTTTATTCAGTTTGGTATTGAGATACTCAATAAGTGGCTCATATCTCTCTTTTGTTTTTTCATATCCAAGATAAGCAAATACACCAAAATGAATACTCTCTTTCGCATATAAATTTATACTAAAAAAAAGTATTGCAAAAAAATATATCCTTAACTGTTTCATATTTCTAAAAACTTGCCCATTCATCCTCGTCGCCTTTAGAAGCTACGATTGGTTGGATTGATTTTTTTTGAGAAGCAGTAGCTTTAAGGATAGTTTTTTTAGCAACTGGTTTTATGGCAGGCACTTGGATATGATTTGGTTTTGTCATCTCTTTTGCTTTGACATCATTTTTCCCTATAAACTCTTTCTCATTTGCACTTGAGACTACAAGTTTAGCGATAGTATCTGTATCAACGGCTACATCATGCGTTTGGGAAGCGATTTGTGCATTTCTTTGTGTTTGTTGGTCAAGAGAATTTACAGCATCATTGATTTGATTTATCCCTAATAGTTGCTCTTTACTAGCCATCTCTACATCTTTTATTAGACTTATTGTTTGTTCTATATTCATATTCAGATTACTATATCCACTTATCATACTATCAGCTATTTTTTTGCCGTTATTCGCTTTTTGTGTTGCGTTAGATACAAGTTTTTTAATCTCATTTGCAGCATCTGCACTTCTTGTTGCAAGGTTTCTTACCTCTTGTGCAACAACTGCAAATCCTTTACCAGCCTCACCAGCCGTTGCTGCTTCTACTGCTGCATTTAAAGAAAGGATATTTGTTTGGAAAGCTATTTGATCAATAATAGTGATAGCTTCACTAATAGCGTTTACCTCTTTATTGATTTCATCCATAGCTCTAGTAGTTTCAGTAGCTAATTGTTTTCCTTCACTTGAAGC
>CAMCYD010000145.1 GCA_945883785.1 Helicobacter pylori PMSS1 | reverse complement strand
ACCAAAATATGGGAAAATTGTTAAAGATTATGAATGATTTTTTATAACACTTGAACACTTGTGTTATAATTTTAACTCAGAAAATATTCTTAACTAAAGTGTTCAAGTAAAACTGAAAACAGTGTTCAAGTTCTCCGATTTAGGCAGTTAGGCACCATTTTATTTGGATGTCGTGTATTCCATAGTGAAACAATCTCTGTCATATCATCAACTCTTACACTTGAGTGATAGACCATCTTTCTTAAATTTCCACTTTTATCATTATTTTCAGCTAATAATACAATCAATATATGAGATACACTTCGTAAATTTGTTTCACATCTAGCAAAAATTGCAAGTTTCGCTATGAAATCACTTTGTTCAAGTGAGATTAAATTTTTTAAAATATCTATCTTCTCATTTTGAGTTTCATAAAAACTTTCACTGCTCATAGTTGCATTGAGTACAAGACTAGCAAGTTCTATTTTATTATCATTGATGTAGTTGATACCACCTTCATAGTTATTGACTTTAGTAGTAGCTGGTTGGTTGAATTTTGACATAATTTGCTCCTAAAAATTAAAAGGGAGATGAAAATGATTTGGAAATTGTTTGTGATATTCTACTAATTACGATGTAATCCAAATCCGTAATACTCCCTATTTAAAAAGAAGATGAAACCAAAAAGAGGGGTTGCTCACTTTGAGATTTTAAATCTCAACGCACAGAGTCTTTCATTTGCTAATTTTATTCGTTGTAACTCTTTTTCTTAATACTTCTTTTTAAACATCGAAATAGTACAATTTATTTTTGACATATATTGTCCGTTTAATAAAAGAAGAGGTCTTATGAGTAAAGTATCATCTACACACAGAGTTATAGAGATTTTAAAAGATTTAGAAGATGGTAAGTTACTTTGTCTTACCAATTTAGCATATCAATATGATACAAGTGAACGAAGCATTAGAAGGGATTTTGAACTCATTCGAGAGATATTTGGTGATGTTTTGATAAGCCCCCAAAAGGGTTGCTATAGAATCGTGAGTAAAAGTTTACTTGATAATGTTCTCAATTCTACAGAACTTTATATGCTCAAAAATATCCTCAAACTTTCAGATAAATCAAAACTTTCACTCTCTAAAGATGTGGATGAAAATATTAAAAAAGCGATACTGAAAGAGGAATCAGACTCCCCATATCTTTTTAAACAAAAGCCTTATGAAGAGATTTATGAAAATAAAGAGAAATTCAAATTTTTAGAACATGCTATAAAGTTTAGAAAAGAGATAAAGTTTCGCTATACCAACTTAGATAAAATCAACTATTTCACACTAAAACCTTATAAAATAGTCTTTTTGAGTGAAAATTTTTATTTAGCTTCGGAGATAGAACTCAAACGAAATGGTGTAAATGTTACTATGAGTAGAATTGCTATGATTGATGAGCTTAGTACTACTGGAAATTCATTTTATCATAACCCTGATATTATGAATTTTATGCACTATGTGCAATCTCCTTGGGGAACATATAAGCCAAATTTTAAAGAGCATCTCAAAGAGGTAATCATAGAAGTGCCAAAAGAACAAGCAAAATATTTTAAACTCAAAAAGTTTTTCCCATCACAAAAGATTTTAAGGGAAGATGAAAATGGCACGATTCAAATATCTTACACAGTTACAAGTGAAAACGAAGTGGTGGGGCTTATCAAACAGTGGATACCTTATGTAAAAGTGATAAGTCCACAAAGTTTGATCAATCTTTTTGAGAAGGTTGCGAAGGATTTTTATGGAGTTTGAATATATCCAATTTTGCAAAATTCTGGCAAATATGATTCAAGTTTTTTAGCTAGAAAAAAACCTGTTTTATTAAATTGTTCATAATCTAAACTTTTGTCTAACTGTTTATTGTACAAATCACTCCAGTTATAAAACTCATTTTCAAGCTCTTTTTGATTTTCTAAGTTTATAGACAACTCTTCACAGATTAAAGCAACATCAACAGCAGAACCCTCATCATCCCACAAAGATACATGAATGTATTCAGCCATCACATAGTAGTACTTTATTTCAGTTTTTATATGCCCCTCATACTCAACATAAGCTTTATATTTTAAAAATTCTTTGAGTCTTTTTGCAAGTTCTAAACCATTTTTATAGAAGTTATCTTCATCTTTTTCATTGTTCCACTCAATCCCATGTTCATCAAATGTATCTTGCCACAGGGTAAAGTCATTAATTAACTCTTTAGGTAACTTCAGATCCTCATAGGAGAGATTTTTCCCAGCTTTTTGTTGCAATGGCTCCTCGATAATCCAAATGCCACTACTACCATACTCCGCCCATACTCTTAAAAATATTTTTGGTTCATCTTCGTACAAATCAAATTCCATAGCCTTATCCTTTTTTTATAGCTTCATATTCTGCATGTGTGCCGCATGTTTCTTCATAGCTTGTTGCATAAGTAAGTATATAGTCATTTTTTATAACATCTCGTAATTCAAAAAATAATTCTCTACCAACTTTATCAAACTCAATCCAATTAGTATCTGTTCTTGAGAAACTATCTTCAAATATCCTTTGCCAATTTTCTAGTTTTTGAGCTAGTTCTGTACCCTCTAACTCATAACCTTTAATATTTTCAAAGCAACCACATGCACCATCAAACCATAAATAACAACCCCCCATAATCAGGATACATATCGATAATTGTTTGATGTAGCCATTTTGAAACAGGTTCTTTAATATCTTCTGACCTTGATAATTTAAGTCTAATTCGTTTTAATCTTCCATCTTCATTTTTATGGTCAATGTCAAATGTAAAATATGGATATTCATTTGAGTTTGGATAAAAAGCACAAGCAAAATTTTTTGACAATCTCGCATTTGGCATTTTTAAAACTATTTCAGTGTTTCCTACATCTTCTAAATATTTCACTTCAATATATGAATTTAAACCTTTTAGATTTTCGTTGAAATTACTAAAAGCATTCTCTAAAAACTTCATTTTTTGCTCATTTGATAAACAATTAAATTGTGTTTTGTAGCCTCTGATGTGATTGACTCTAAAAATTATTGGCATAATTTCTATAACTTCTAGTGCTGTAAAATTTTCGTTAAATCCTAAAAATAGCCCAGAATTACTCCCTTGAATCGCTCGATAATCTCTTATAAAATCTGTATATGGGTCACTAAGCATTTTAAATCTAGTGTACTCTTGTGTGATACCAACACCGTATTTATCAAGTTTCAAATCAGCAAGAAGTTGAGTAACTTTAGTATCACTATCGATAATCTCATAAGCTCTTTGCAACATATCGTCTATTGTTTTAACTTCAATTTTATGTTCACAACATCTGCATTTTGTTAAAGCTACAGAAGTATCAAAAGCTTTTCCAGCCAAATATCTCTCCAGTGTCTCGTTTTGATAATTTTTTAAAGGAAAGCCAGAATAGATTAATTCATATTCGTTTGGATCATATAGATCACTTCTTGCAAACGCCATCAACTTTCCATACATTTGTTCTACTATCTCTTCTCTTGTTGTAATGCATGAAAACACTTCATTATTATTTTCATGGTGAACAAGCCTAAAGCAATAACTTTTTGAAAACGTATCCATAATATCAATACGGTATGTATTGCCCTCTGGATTAATAACAATAGATGGTGGATCGCTTCTATAAATTCTCTCTAAAGCATAAAACCAATCTTCAAATGGGTCATACACTTCACTTATGGAAATATCATATGAGCCATTTTCTCCATATAAAACTATCTCTATCCATCCAGCATTTGCTTTTTTATATTCAATCGTAAGTGCCACTTTCTACCCCTTTATATTTAATATCGGTCTAATATGCTCAACCACATCTACCAAATCTTTTTGTAACTCCATCACTTCAAAGATATTTTTATAAGCTTTGGGTGATTCATCAATCGTATCATCATTATGATTTGTAATGATACCTGTCATATCACTATGAAACTCATCAAGGGATAGAGTTTTTTTAGCTTGTATTCTTGATAACACTCTTCCTGCTCCATGAGATGAGCTGCAAAGTGATTCTTCACATCCTTTACCAATAACTACGAAACTTCCATCTTTCATATTTGCTGGAATTACTCCATATACTCCTATTTCAGCACCAGTTGCACCTTTTCTATGGAGTACAAATCCATCTTGATCTATGATGGCATGGTTGTGATTTTTGTTGATAAAAAGTAGCTCTTTTGGATTATCAAGTATTGCTTTTATCTTTTCTATCATCATTTTTCTATTTTTAAGTGCAAATTCTAAAGCACAGTTCATATCTTTGATATATGCAATTCCATCACTTGAGTCTAATGTAAAACCGTAATGCCCTTCAAGATTGGTTTTTATTTGTTTTTCAATCTCTTTTTGGATAAATTTTTCTTTTGCCTCTTCAAATTTTTGTGGATTATGCTCTTTAAAATTACTATTTTTAGCTTCAAAATTATTTTCAAGTTCTGTTGTATTGATACTTTTTTTACAAGCCAATTCCATATAGTGTTCAGCCACAATTTTACCAAATCCACGACTTCCAGAATGTATCACTATCCATATTTTTTCATCACTTCCAGCCCCAAGCTCGATAAAGTGATTGCCACCACCTAAAGTACCAAGTTGGTATTTGCCAACACTTTCTAATACACTTTTAGCAAAATCAGTACAAGGTGGTAAATCATCAAAAGTTTGAGCCTCTTTTTGTTTATGATGTCCAATTGGAATATACTCTAAAATAGCTTCTTTTATTAATTGTAAATTTACATCATCTTGTGATATATCAAGTTTTACAGCACACATTCCACATCCTATGTCGTATCCCACATAAGCTGGAAGTATCATTTTATCTGATTTGATAACTGCTCCAATTGGAAGAGTATAGCCAGTATGAGCATCTGGCATCAATGCACCTGCAATATTACAAGGTATATTCATAGCAGTATTAAATTGTTCTAACGCTTCACTCTCTAAAATCTCAGCATAAATTTTTGTTTTTTTCATCATAGTTTTCCAAATAGTATTTTATGATGTGATAGTATCAGATTAAAATGTCATATTTTGTCCGATTAGAAAAAAGGGGTTTCCCCGCAATTAATAGTTCTGATGTTTAATCTCTATGTACTCTCGTTCTTTAATTTTAAAATAAACTTTATCAAAAACATTTCCCGTATGGGACATTCTGTGACCTTCATATATTAAAGAGAGTTTTGAGTAGATTTCATTTAGACTCTTTGCTTCAATTTTAAGTTGTGTCGTTTTTACATCACAAGATTCTAATCTAGGAAATTTTGTACCTCTTTCTTTGATTTTTAGGTCATTAAGCAGTTCAATTTCTACTAGATGATTATTTTGATAAAAAGTTACTGCTATACTACCCCAAAACTACTAGACAACTTTTTTCAAATCTAAATTCTTTTCCTGACCTGTTACCTTACGAAACATATAAGTTACAATTACCTCCACTAACTACAAGATTTTCATCAGATTCATCTCCAATTTTTTCATAACTTTTATC
>CAMCYD010000144.1 GCA_945883785.1 Helicobacter pylori PMSS1 | reverse complement strand
AAGAAGGGACTAAGCGGGTGCTTAATCTCTTAAAGTGAATTGATTCTTTGTTGTAATCTACTTACTTTTCTAGAAGCAGTTCCAAGTTTTAAAATATTTTTGCTTACACAATGGTGTAAATATTTATTTGCAGTTTTCATTGCCTCAGTTGCTTTTTCTTTATCGTTAGAATCAATAGCAACTAAAACAGCTTTAGTGATATTTTTAATTCTAGTTTTGTAAAATCTATTTCTTTCAGTTTTTACAACAGTTTGTCTTGCTCTTTTTGCAGTTTGTTTATGATTTGCCATACTGGTTTAATCCTCTTGTTTTTTTATTTTTATTTGCTAAACTCTCTTTTTATCGGGTTTGAGCGAATTTTTGTGTGGAATAGTACTTAAGAAGTGCTTAAAATAAGCTTTAATTAATCTTTGTTCGATACAAAATTTAAGTTAAGTATTGATTTGATAGAATTATCTTATTAAAGAGCCACTTGCAAGTGGCTCTAAAATTAACATAAAGAGTAACTATGAAACTATTTGGAACAGACGGAGTAAGAGGAAAAGCTGGAGAATTTTTAAATGCAATAACTGCTCTAAAACTAGCTCAAGCAGCTGGGATATACTTTAATTCAATTTCAACCACAAAAAGCAAAAAAATTCTTTTAGGGAAAGACACAAGACGAAGTGGCTATATGATAGAAAATGCCCTTGTGAGTGGTTTTACAAGTGTTGGGTATGATGTCATCCAAATAGGTCCTATGCCTACCCCTGCTATTGCTTATCTTACGGAGTCTATGAGATGTGATGCTGGAATTATGCTCAGTGCCTCACATAATCCTTTTGAAGACAATGGAATCAAATTTTTTAACTGTAAAGGCGACAAATTAAATAGCGATATAGAAGCAAAAATAGAAGAGATTTTTTATGACGAGAAGCTTTTGGCAACTTCACAAGTCACTGGAATGAACATAGGAAAAGCAAAAAGAATCGATGATGTTATAGGAAGATATATCGTTTCTATTAAAACATCTTTTCCCAAACATCTCTCTTTAAATAGTTTACGAATAGTGCTTGACTGTGCCAATGGTGCTGCTTATAAAGTTGCTCCAACTATTTTAGAAGAACTTGGTGCCGACCTCATCGTTTTGAATAATGAACCAAATGGATTAAATATCAATGATGGCTGTGGTGCATTGCATCCTGAAAATCTTGGTAAAGTGATACGAGAATATAGGGCAGATATCGGCATAGCATTAGATGGTGATGCTGATAGACTTGTCATTGTTGATGAAAAAGGTGAGGTTATAGATGGAGATAAACTTATTGGAGCACTCGCTGTTTTTTTAAAAAACGAAGGAAAATTACCATCAAATTGTTGTGTAGCAACCGTTATGAGCAATGTAGCATTGGAAGAATATCTAATGAAAAATGGAATAGAACTGCATCGTTCAAATGTGGGTGATAAATATGTTCTTGAAATAATGCAAGAAAAAAATATCAATTTTGGAGGAGAACAAAGTGGGCATATCATCTTTAGTGATGTTGCCAAAACTGGTGATGGTTTAGCTTCTGCTCTTCAAGTCCTTTCCTTAATTTTAAAAAGTGGTCAAAAAGCAAGTGTTGCACTCAATCCTTTTGAACTTTCTCCACAAATACTTAAAAATATCAATATTGAAACAAAAATACCACTCAAAGAAATAACTGGACTAGAAGAGATGCTTGAAGGTTTTAGAACTTTAGGGATTAGAGACCTCATAAGATATTCAGGAACTGAAAATAAAATCAGACTTCTTCTTGAGGGTGACAATAAAAAAATACTAGAAGAATCAATGGAAATGCTTATCAAATTTATAAAAAGTAAATTGTGCTAATGAAAAAACAAAAAAAGATTCTTATTTTTATCACTATCTTTATAGTGCTTTTTACATTAGATCAGGCTATCAAAACAGTATTTGTAAATGGTTTTGGCATGGAGGGGAACTGCATCTCTTTAGTACTTGCATACAATAAAGGTGTAGCATTTTCTATGTTTGCTTTTTTAGAAGGAAATCTTAAATATATCCAAATAGTAATGCTTGTGGCAGGTATAGTGTATCTTTTCTCTAATAAAGATATTTTCAATCATTACTATATTCCTGCTGCGATTTTAATTTCAGGTGGAGTGAGTAATATTTACGATAGATTTATCCATGAAGGTGTGGTTGATTATGTATATTGGCATTGTGGATTTGATTTTGCTATATTTAATCTTGCCGATGTTTTAATAGATATCGCAGTTGTTTTGATGATTTATATCAACTACAAAAATGAAAAAGGGAAAAGTTTAGAATAAAATAGAAAGGTTGACACAATGGATGAGCTTATAAAAAAAATAGCTTGGGATTCGATAAAAAATTCCCTCGGACAAGCAAATGGTTTTTCTAAATATGAGGCTGTGAAGCTCTATCCAGAATTTGTTTTGCCTCGTGCTACTTTTGTCACTCTCAAAAAAGATGGACAGCTTCGAGGTTGTATTGGTTCCCTCATTGCTCATCGGGAACTCTTTGATGATTTGGTCACCAATGCAAAAAAAGCTGCTTTTGAGGATCCTCGATTTCGCCCAGTTACTTTGGATGAGTTAGCAGATATTACCCTTGAAGTTTCTATTTTAACCCCAGCGACATTGGTACAATATGAAAATATTGATGATTTAAAAACAAAAATCACTATTGGAGTTGATGGAATTATTTTAAAACAAGGAAATAATCAAGCAACTTTTTTACCACAAGTTTGGGAAGATATACAAGATTTTGATACATTTTTCAATCATCTTTGTAGAAAAGCTGGATTAGATGGAAATTGTCTTTCAAATCATCCACAAATCTACAAATATCAAGCTGAAAAAATAAAATGAAATTTTATCAAAAAGGAAAAGACGATAAACTTATCTGTACCCTTTGCCAACATTACTGTCATATAGCAGTTGGTCATACTGGAATTTGTGGAGTCAATAAAAATACGGGGGAACAAATAGAGTGTTTGGTCTATGGTTATCCTGCTGTTATCCATATTGATCCTGTTGAAAAAAAACCACTTTATCATTTCTTACCTAACACAAAAACTCTCTCTTTAGGAACAGTAGGATGCAATTTTAAATGCTCTTTTTGTCAAAATCATGGGATTTCGCAAGAACGAGAAATTAATAAAGAGAAATATTATAGTCCAGATGATATTGTAAAACTTGCCCTTTTTAATAAATGTGACTCTATCTCGTACACATACAATGAACCTACTATTTTTTATCCATATATCAGAGATATTGCTATTTTGGCAAAACAAAATGGACTAAAAAATGTTTTTGTCACAAATGGATTTGAATCAACTGAAGTGCTTAATGATATGGCAGGACTCATTGATGCAGCAAATGTAGACTTAAAATCTTTCAATGAAAAATATTATAAAAAAGAGCTTGGTGGGAATTTAGAAAAATTCAAAGAGAATCTCAAACTTTTTAAAAAATTCAGTATTTGGATAGAGGTAACCACTTTAATCATCCCTAATATCAATGATAGCGATGAGGAACTTGAAAATATGGCTTCTTTTATAAAAGAGGAACTTGGTGCTGAAACTCCTTGGCATTTGAGTGCTTTTCATCCTGATTATAAAATGCTCGATACTCCACGAACCCCAATAGCAACTCTGCAGAAAGCTTATAAAATAGGGAAAAATAAAGGGCTTTTTTATGTTTATATGGGAAATGCTGGGTTAGAAAATAACACAAATTGCAAAAAATGTGGTGAAGTACTAATGGACAGAATCACCTACGACACAATCAAAGATAATAGGAAAAATGGGACGACCTGTAGAAGTTGTGGAGAAAAACTTGATGGAATTTTTTATACCACACGAGATATGGGATTTGCAGGAAGTTTTTATAGTGCTAGTTGCGATGAGATACAAAAACAATTTGCCTATTTTGATAATGCACTTCAAAATTCTGATTTCAAAGCACCTGTAAACATCACTCCAAAAGCTATTATAGTCCCTCATGCTGGATATATTTATAGTGGATTTACAGCAAATGTTGCTTATAGTGTTGTAAAAAATCTCAATCCAAAACGAGTTTTGCTTATAGGTCCATCCCATAAAATAGCCTTTGATGGTGGTAGTGTAACAATGTTTGATAGATATAAAACTGTTTGTGGTGATATTGTTATTGATAAAAACTATGTGACTTTACTTTTAAATCAATTTCCTTTTTTAAATTTTTATCCAGAAGCACATAATGAACATTCAACAGAAACACAAAGTTTATTTATCAAAAAAACATTTCCAAAAAGCAAAATAGTAGAGATTGTGTATGGAAGAATTGAGTTTGAAAATATTGCCAAAATTATTGAATTTGCCCTTCAAGATAACGATACTTTTGTTGTTATTAGCACAGATTTAAGTCATTTTTATGACCAATCACAAGCAAACCAACTCGATAGCATTTGTCTTGAAGGAATAGCTAAACTTGACCTTGCGATTTGGAATAAAGGGTGTGAAGCTTGTGGAAGAGTTGGAGTAAAAGCACTCATACAAGTAGCAAAAAGAAAAGGACTCCACAGTAAACTGCTTGATTATCGTACAAGTGCTGATGTTACGAAAGATAAGGAAAGAGTTGTTGGCTACACAAGTGCTGTTATTTATTAAACAAAGAGTTTAATAAGTTGTGGGTACTTATTTCATACTCATTTCAAAGAGATTACTGAAATAAGGAAAGGATAATAAAAGATGGCAAACATAGTAAATCTTAGACAAGAATACACTACAAAAGGGCTTCACAGGGAGGATTTGGAACTAAATCCTCTCAAGCAGTTTGAACTATGGTTCAATCAAGCTATCGAAGCTGAAATTTTAGAACCAAATGCTTTTTCGTTAGCGACTGTTGGAAGTGATATGATGCCATCAATTCGGACAGTTTTACTCAAAATGTACGATGAAGAGGGATTTGTCTTTTTTTCAAACTATAAAAGCAAAAAAGCTATGCAAATAGAACAAAATCCAAAATGTGCTATCCATTTTGCTTGGCTAGGACTGGAACGACAAGTAAAAATCGAAGGAACAATAGAAAAAATCAGTAAAACAGAATCTCTCAAATACTTTCTCAGTCGCCCAAAAGGCTCACAGATAGGAGCTTGGGTATCCCATCAGAGTGAAATAATAAGTTCAAGAAGTCTGTTGGAAGCAAAATTTAATGAGATAAAAAATAAGTTTTTAAACGGTGAGATACCATTTCCCAATTTTTGGGGAGGATATCAAATCAAACCCCTTGTAATAGAATTTTGGCAAGGTGGGAAAGATAGACTGCATGATAGATTTGAATATCAACTTTTGAGCAATGGAAGTTGGGAAATAAATCGACTTGCGCCATAAAAAGTTTTGCCCTTATTGCAAATAAAACAATAAATACAGACTGGTGTGCATTTATTATTTTATTTGGTGAGCCACTTGCAAATTCAAAGATTTTGAGTATGAATAGTAGCAATTATTAGATTTTCACTTTAAAAATCACTATTTACTCCCTGTAAATGGTTATTTTTAAAGTGAAAAGATGATGATTGAAGCTGTTTATAATCATTTGTTTGAATT
>CAMCYD010000143.1 GCA_945883785.1 Helicobacter pylori PMSS1 | reverse complement strand
TGCCATCATTTATCCTTTATAATCGTTAGGTGTATTATAATACATAACGATTTAAAAGTCAATAGTAAATTATAGAAATTGTCGATAAATAAGGGTTTTATGATTGTTTTATAAAGGAAATATTGTTAGGTGTTTCGGGAATGCAGGGTGTAACAGGTATCAATGAAGCTAAAAAGATTTATAAAACTTTAGCTAAAAAACTTCATCCTGATGTTGGGGGAACTGATGAAGAATTTAAACTTTTAAATGAAATCTACAATAACCTTATAGAGCATAAAATCTATTTTTCAAATGAATCAAAATTTGATATTGAAATCGAAAAGATAATATCTCAAATATTACATTTTGAAAATATTACTATTGAAGTGGTGGGGAGTTGGATTTGGCTTAGTGGAGAAACAAAAGCTATCAAAGAAACTTTAAAAAACTTAGGCTTCAAATGGGCAAGTCAAAAAAAACAATGGTATTACGGAGAGATGAAAGCTAAAAATCCACATCCAAAATCAATGGATGAGATAAAAAGCAAATATGGATGTGAGACTTTGAAAAGTAAAGAGAAAGTGAAAATAGCTAGTTGAAAGACTGGCTTTTTTGGGTGAAAGTGGAAATTGTAATTTTAAAATTTCGGCAAAACTACCGTTTTGCTATCTGTTTTTTAAATATCCGATTGTTATTTTTCATTTTTTAGGTGTATTTTTACCATTTAGAATTTTTTTGTGGTTGGAAATAGGTTGGAATAGTATTTTAACTATAAAGCTTAAAGCTGTAACTTTTGCGGTTAGAAAGTCTATGTGATCGGATTTGTAAGTGGTGGGTCATGAAGGATTTGAACCTTCGACCACTCGGTTATGAGCCGAGTGCTCTAACCAACTGAGCTAATGACCCGTAAAAGATGTCAATTGGTTTTGGACTGGGATTATATTTTTTTATCGATTAATTTTACCTTAAATAGTAAAAAATTTGCTACAATATTTTTATGAAAGAGATATATTTTATAACAGCAACAAACACAAATATCGGTAAAACAATGGCGTGTGAAGTTTTTTTGAATACCTTTGCCAAAGAGAATAAAAAAGTTGGTTATTTTAAACCTATAGAAACAGGAGTCATTGCGATTCCCCTAGATGGTTCAAAACTCTTCAAACTGGCAAAAAAATTGAATCCTGCTTTTAAAGTTACTATAGATGATGTAGTGCCCTTTCAATACAAACTTCCAGCTTCCCCTTTTGTAGCAAGCGGTGGGATGGAGATATCAATACAAATCATCAAAGAGAAAATGGCATATCTTTTGAACTTTTGTGATGTTCTTATTATAGAAGGTGCTGGCGGATTAATGGTACCCATCAATAAAAACTTTTTTATGATTGATTTGATAAAAGAATTAGATCCAGTAAATACTTTTTTGATAGTACCAAGCAATTTAGGGAGCATAAATGACACTCTTTTATCCTTAAATGCTTTAATTCAATACGATATAAAACACGAGTGGTACATTAATTTATACAAAGATAAAGAGAGTTTTGAGACAACAACCTTGCCCTTTTATAAAGCATATTTCGATAAACTACGATTTTTAAATTAAGGGACAAAATGAAAATAATACAAATACTATTACTCTGGATAATATCGACATATGCAGGGACTTTTACAGAACAAACTATCAAACTCACAAACACAAATCAAAAACAAGCAACTATCAATATTGGTAATCTTCAAGTTGGACAAAGTGGTATAGTCATTAATAAAGACAATAAAGATAATTTAGTAATCCTTTGTTATGCTAGTGTGACCGTTTCCAATGAAAAAGAGTCTAATATTACATTCCAATTTCAAGATATTTTGGTACAAAATGCTATACCAAAAACAAATCTTCTCCCAAAAGATGGGGATGATTTCGTACTCAATCATCTTTACTCAAATAGTATGATTATCGCTCCAAATTTTCAAGCACTTGAGGGTGTAAAAAAACTTTATAGTGATGTGAACTTTTTAAATAGTGACTTTTTCGCTGCTTATTTAAAAATGAATAATAATCCAACACCGACAAAAAAAGATATTGTAGAATTTGCCCATCAAAATGACTTAGGGAGAGTATTTGTCATAACAAAAGAGAATATCAATATCCTTGATGCTCTCTCTTTTAAGATTATAGAAACAATACCATTTACAATAGAGGACAATACCACTGCTAGTCCATTTTATGCAAATATTGATGAGATTAAAACTTCTACTTTTGACTTTTTTGGGGAAGAGAGTATCGGGGATTACAATAAATATTATAAAAAATTATTAGGGATAGCAGATGGAAAATAAACATTTAGAAGCACTATCAAACATCGTTGGAAGTGAGAATATTAAAAGTGATAAAGCACATATGATAGCTTATAGCTACGATGCAACAAGAACAAGATTTGAGCCAGATGCGGTAGTTTTTCCAAGAGATAAATTTGATATAAGTGCTCTATTAAAATATTGTAATGAAAACAAAATCATTGTAGTTCCAAGAGGAGCTGGAAGTGGATTTACAGGTGGAGCATTACCTGCAAGTGGCGGAATCGTTTTATCATTGGAAAGACATATGAATAAACTTCTTGAAATCGATATGCAAAATATGGTAGCAGTTGTCCAGCCAGGGCTTGTAAATATGGATTTACAAAAAGCGGCTGAAGCGGTTGGACTTTTTTATCCGCCAGATCCTGCTAGTGAAGAGTATTCAACACTTGGTGGTAATGTAAGTGAAAATGCTGGTGGTATGAGGGCTGCAAAATACGGTATCACTAAAGATTATGTGATGGCACTCGAAGCTGTTTTACCAAATGGTGAAATAATCAAAGCGGGTAAAAAAACTATCAAAGATGTTGCAGGTTACAATATCGCAGGTATTTTGATAGCAAGTGAAGGGACTTTGGCTGTTATCACTGAAATCACACTCAAACTTATCCCAAAACCAAAACACAAAAAAACATATATGGGGATTTTCCCTGATGTCTCAACTGCTATGAATGCTGTATTTAAGTCATTGGCAAGTGGAGCGAGTCCTGTTGCTATGGAATTTTTAGATGCACTTGTGATACAAGCACTTCGAACTAAACTCAAAGTTGACCTTCCAGAATTTGCAGGTGGAGTTTTGGTTGGAGATGTTGATGGAAACTTGGAAGATGAAATAATATATCAACTTGATGTTTTAGAAAAATCATTTAAAGAAAATGGAGCGACTGATTTTATAGTAGCAGCAAATGATGAAGAGGCTAAAAAACTTTGGTATGCAAGACGAAATGCCTCTCCAGCAGTTACTATCTATGGAACAAAAAAACTCAATGAAGATATCTCCGTGCCAAGAAGCTGCCTTCCAGAAGCGCTCAAACAAATTTATGCTGTTGGTGAAAAATATGGATTTAAAGTACCATGTTTTGGTCATGCTGGAGATGGAAATATCCATGTCAATGTGATGGTCAAAGATAAAAACAATAAAAAAGAGATGGAAGATGGACATAAAGCTATCGAAGAGATTTTTCAACTTGTAGTTGATATGGGTGGAACTTTAAGTGGTGAACATGGAATTGGAACTTCAAAGGCTCCATTTATGCATATCGCATTTAGTAAAGCGGAGATGGAACTTTTTAGAAGTATCAAAAAAGCATTTGATCCAAATAATATTTTAAATCCATTTAAAATGGCACTTTAATATTATGAGCGAAAATAACAAAATGGATAAAAAAAGATTTATGCTCACTATAAAAAAAATATATGATTTTTTTGATGATGATACCTTCTATTTCGCAGCTAGTCTTAGTTTCTTTACTATTTTTTCGATGCTTCCGATATTGGCACTTGTCATAGCGGTTATGTCTTCGTCTGATATTTTCTCCTCCCAGATTCAAGTACTCTTATTTAATGTGCTTGATTTCGTAAATCCTGCACGGTCTTCAGAAGTTGTAACTACGATTGAAAGCTTTTTAGTAAACATAGATAAGCTAGGAACTCTTGGATTTTTTTATCTTATTTTTGTTTTTACTATGTTTTTCAAAGATTATGAAAATATAGTAAGTAAAATACACCAAACAGAAAATAGGTCTTTTTTTGCGATGTCTATTTTGTATATTAGTTTTCTTTTTCTTATTCCACTTGCCCTCATTGTATTTACATTTACGGCAACATTTTTTGAAAATATTTATATAAAAGCCATACTTGATTTTATCTTTGGAATGATTTTTATGACATCTTTATTTAAAATATCCGTCAATAAACCTATCTCACTGCAAGCATCTATTGTTTCTGCTTTTTTAACACTTGCGGTGCTCAAAGTTACCCAAACAATGTTTCTTTATTATATCGTGTACTCCTCAACTTATACTACTATTTATGGTACTTTAAGTGCGATGGTTTTTATGTTTTTATGGATATATATCTCATGGACAATCTATCTTTATGGTATAAAAATTTGTCATAAATTAAATATTGAGTATTCAAAATGAAAATATTTTTACTTTTAACTGGACTAGCTGTGTCCCTTTTTGGTGCAGATGGAGCCCCACTTATCAATTTAAGCATTGCACAAGTTGAGCAACCTGAACAATTTGTAAAGACGATTAATATAGCGATAATTCTTTCGCTTTTTGTACTTGCTCCATCACTTCTTTTGATGGCCACAAGCTTTACAAGGCTCATCATAGTTTTTGGTCTTTTGCGACAAGCCTTAGGACTTCAACAATCTCCTCCAAATCAAGTTATAGTTTCTCTAGCACTTATTATGACTTTTTTTATTATGCAACCATACGGAAAAAGCGCATGGGATAATGGGATAAAACCTTATATGGAAAAAACTATTCCCTATGATGTTGCTATCGAAAATAGTGTGAAGCCATTTAAACAATTTATGCTAAAAAATACACGAGAAAGTGATTTAGCTCTTTTTTACCGTATCAAAAAAGAACCAAATCCAAAAACACTTGATGATGTATCGGTTATCACACTAATGCCCGCATTTATGATAAGTGAGTTACGAACAGCTTTTGAAATAGGCTTTCTAATATTTTTGCCATTTTTGGTTATTGATATTATTGTATCTTCTATTTTAATGAGTTTAGGAATGATGATGCTCCCGCCTGTAATGATAAGTTTGCCTGTAAAACTCGTCTTTTTTATCATAATTGATGGTTGGTTTGTAATTATTGGTAATTTGGCACAATCGTTTAAATAAAGGGCTTTGAGCAATTATATAATATCCCAAGAAATTCAAACAACATTTCCTCTTCTAAATTCTAAGATAATACTAAATCAAACAATAAGACAATAACTTTACCCCTCCGGAAAAAGCCTAAAATAGTAGATTTGTAAAAATTATCTTTTTGTTTTAGTATGTATTAGCACCGCTGGATGTAGTTCAAGAAGCCGACTTATGGTGGCTATCGTACCTCGCAATGACAATAGTTTGATTTAGGATAACCATAGAGCCACTTGCAAATTCAAACAAATGATTATAAACAGTTTCAATCATCATCTTTTCCCTTTAAAAATAACCATTTGCATGGAACAAAAAGTGATTTTTAAAGTGAAAATCTAATAATTGCTACTATTCATACTCAAAATCTTTGAATTT
>CAMCYD010000142.1 GCA_945883785.1 Helicobacter pylori PMSS1 | reverse complement strand
TTCAAAGATTTTGAGTATGAATAGTAGCAATTATTAGATTTTCACTTTAAAAATCACTTTTTGCTCCATGCAAATGGTTATTTTTAAAGGGGAAAGATGATGATTGAAACTGTTTATAATCATTTGTTTGAATTTGCAAGTGGCTCTATAGACTTTTGTATTTTTAAGGAGAATTTTATGGATGCTAATGTCGCTTATGTAATCAATACACTGTATATACTTTTTTCATTTGTATTGATTATTTTTATGGTTCCTGGGTTTGCTATGCTTGAAGCTGGGATAGTTAGAACAAAAAATGTTACGGCAGTTTTAACTATGAACACAATGATTTATGCTTTTGCATCAACTGGTTTTTTACTTGTTGGTTACAATTTAGCCTTTGGTGATTTTGGTAGTCAAACGATGAGTCAATGGGCAGCTTTACTTTTTCAAATGGCATTTGTTGGAAAAGTTGTCAATATTATGAGTGGTGGAGTAAGTGAACGAGCAAAAATAATCCCACTTACATTTTTTACTATCATTATGTCTAGTATCATCTACCCTCTTATTGTCAATTGGACTTGGGGAAGTGATATGCTAAAAGATACCGTTTTAGATTTGAATATGTACGATTTAGCTGGAAGTACAGTTATCCACTCAACTGGTGGTTGGGCATTATTGGCCGCTATTTTAATTATAGGTGCTAGAAAAGGGAGATACACAAAAGAAGGTGCTGTAAGAGTTATTCCAGCTTCAAATATTCCATTACTTACCCTTGGTGCATTTTTACTTTGGATTGGTTGGTTTGGATTTAATGGTGGAAGTGTTGGGAATATCGCTTCAAAAGAGGGAGCAGACGCAGTTGCACTTACTATTTTAAATACAAATACGGCTGGTTTAATTGGAGCTATTGTTGCAGGTGGAGTGATGCTTTTAAAATATAAAAAGCTAGATATCACTATGATTTTAAATGGTGCATTAGGGGGACTTGTAGCAGTTACTGCTGGACCTGACCTTTATAATATTTATCAACCAATTATAGTTGGTGCTGTTGGTGGAATGTTAGTTGTTTTTGCTGTTCCATTTTTTGATAAATTTCAACTTGATGATCCAGTTGGGGCATTATCTGTTCACCTTGTAAATGGTATTTGGGGAACTTTAGCTGTTGGAATTTTAACAGATAAGTTATTTATTGACCAACTTAAAGGTGTTGTTGTTATTGGTGTTTTTGCTTTTGTAAGTAGTTATGTAGTACTATTTGTACTCAATAAATTTGTACCCCTTAGAGCAAAACATGATGTAGAACTTGAAGGGTTAGATGTCAATGAATGTGGTGTGGAAGCATACCCAGAATTTAAACGAGCATTTTAATATTATAAAAAAAAGGATTGTCCATGAAAAGAATAGAAGCAATTATCAAACCATTTAAACTTGAAGATGTAAAAGATGCTTTAAGTGAAGCTGGAATTACAGGAATGACAGTATCTGATGTAAAAGGTTACGGGAGACAACAAGGGCATAGTGAACTTTATCGTGGTGCTGAGTATGTTGTTGATTTCTTACCTAAAATCAAATTAGACCTTATTGTTGATGAGAAAGATGTTGATATGGTAACAAATTTAATTGTTAAAGTAGCAAGAACTGGAAAAATTGGAGATGGGAAAATATTTGTTTCTCCAATCGAAAAAATTATAAGAATTAGAACAGGTGAAGAGAACGAAGAAGCTATTTAGTAGCTTCTTCCCATTTTTTTAAAGAGTCATTGTGAGGATATTTGTAGCTTTATTGTTATCTGTCGCATTGCACCTCTGTATGTTTTTTTATTTTTCATACCATGAGAAAGATCAACTCAAAATTGAAAAACAAAAACCCTCAAAAACCCATATCACCTATGCGAAACTTATCAATCAACACAATAAAATAGAAAAAAAAGCGACACAATCAAATCAACCAAAGAGAGAAAAAGAGGATAATCCACCCCAAAATTTACCAAAGATTATCGAAATACCACCCGTTCAAAAAAATCAAAAACTCTTTGAACTACCACCTCAAAAAGAATCTAAACCTCAAATTATAAAACAGCCAGAGATAAAACCACAACCAATACCAGAAACAAAAAAAAGTGATACACCAAAAGAGCTGCAAAAAGAGGAAAAAGGGAAAATTGCCGAACAGTCTATCGATAAGATTACCCAAAGTTATCTTGAACTTTATAAAGACGATTTTGAAAATTTCCCTAGTGAAACAAAAATTTATCTTATAAAAAATCTTAAAGATATTGGAAAAATTACCCAAAGATATCTAATTTATCCCCATCTTAGCATTCAAGCAAAACAAAGTGGGATAAATGTTGTAGAATTTATACTCTATCCAAATGGAAAAATAACACAACCAAAAATCTTAAAAAGTTCAAAATACTATATTTTAGATGATAATTCAATTGAAACTATCCAACAAGCTTATATGGACTACCCTCATCCAGACAAGCCAACCATTATTAGAATTTATGTAAAATACGAACTTATTTAAACAATACACTTAAGGGATTTTATTATGGATATATTACAATTTTTAGAAAAAGGGGGAACGATAGTTTATATACTTATTATCCTCAATATTATAGGTTTTACCGTTATTTTTATGGAACTATCCAATCTTTATACTTTTAAAAAAAATCTACACATCACTGTCAATGAGCTACTTGAAAAAGTGAAAAATAATCATGAAGATTTACTTGAAATGCTCATTCAACAAAAAATAAAAAAATTAGAATTTGGACTGAATACGATTAAAATTATAGCTACAATCTCGCCGCTTCTTGGACTTTTAGGAACAGTAATTGGAATATTCATCTCATTTGATGAGATAAGTAAAGTTGGACTTGATGACCCTATGAATTTTTCAGGTGGTATCTCGCTTGCACTTATTACAACTATTGTTGGACTTGTAGTATCGATTCCTCACTATATTTTTTATAATTATTTTATTGGAACTTTAGACAATATGGAAATGGCTTTAAAAAGCGAAGTACTCGAAAAACTATGAAACGAAGAGAACCACTCACTCTTGATTTAACGCCACTTATTGATGTGGTGTTTATCTTAATTATATTTTTTATTGTAAGTTCATCATTTAAAAAAGAACAGTATGCACTCAATCTTTCACTTCCAGAAGGAGTAAACGCCACTAAAATGGTAGAAAAAAATAGAGTATCGATTGAATTAAGCGACAAGGATATCGCATACAATGGTGAGAAAATTGATTTTATCAAACTCCAACAAAAGCTTGAACTTATTAAGAATAAACAAGATGCCATCACTGTTAAGATTGACAAAACTGTCCCTTACCAAAAAGTTGTCGAATTGTTAGATATTTTACAACTCAACAACCTTAGTAATTTATCTTTGATTACTGATAAATAAAAGATTTATCGATTATTTATCAGCTTTCATTTTTGGGTCACATTTTCCATTTGGACAATTCATTTTCATTTTTGGGTCACATTTTTCTTTCATTCTTGGAGTGCACTTCGCACTATTCGGACAACTTGCATTCATATCACATTTGGTATTTTTAACCTCTTTTTGCATTTTCATATCGCATTTTCCGCTAGGACATTTCATCTCAGCTTGAGCAATACTAAAAGCTCCAAACATAACAAATACCGCAACAATCGAACTTTTTAAAAGTTTATTTTTCATTTCATTTCCTTATAGTAAATTTGAAAGGATTGTATAACTTTAACCTATATCAGAGCTTAAAATATTGCTATAAAAAAAGAGCAACCCTTTTGTAAACAAATTTTGCTAAAATCACGAAAAAATATGGAGTTCCTATGTTAGATACAAGACGGCATCTTAGGCTTTTTATAGACAAAGCATACAAAATTTCTCTTCACTTTGTTTTTACCGCTTTTTCACTCTCCTTTTTGGTTACTTTTTGTGTTGCTTTTATCCCAACTTATGCGATGAGTCACGAAGCAACGCTTACCCTTTTTATCCTCCTTTTTGCAGCTCTTCTTTGGATAACTGAGGCTATTCCTGCTTTTGCTGTTTCCCTTTTGGTTATTGCACTTGAAATAGTATTGCTTGGGTTTAAAGATTTTGCTAGTGGAAGTAAAGCTTGGGAATATTATCTCTCCCCTTGGTCTTCCCCACTTATCTTCCTTTTTTTGGCTGGATTTATTATGGCGGCAGCGGCTTCTAAAACGAAACTTGATGTGTGGATAGCAAAAAAAGTCCTTTTTATCGTAGGGGGAAAACCACGAAATATCCTTACAGGTATCATCGCTATTACATTCTTTCTTTCAATGTTTGTTTCAAATACAGCAACTGCCGTGATGATGATGACGATAGTGTTACCACTTCTCAAGCAAATCAAAGAAGACAATCCCTTTAGTACTGCTATCCTTTTAGCTGTGGTTATTGGGGCAAATCTAGGTGGAATGGGGACTATTATCGGAACTCCTCCAAATGCGATAGCAGTCGGAGCTTTAGGGGAAAATGCCCCAAGTTTTCTGGGTTGGATGATGTTAGCTTTGCCGCCAGCTCTTTTTGTTGTGATAGTTTTAAGGTTTATGATACTCAAACTCTACCCCTCAACGGAAGATTTTATCGATTTACAAACGATTAAAGAGGTGGAACATTTTGATGATTCGACAAAAGAATTTTCAAAACATCCAACGATTCCTAGTTGGAAAAAACAAGTTACTATAGCTATTTTTGCTATTACTGTTTTATTATGGTTGACAAGTCCACTCCACCATATCCCTACAACGGTTGTTTCCCTTATCCCTATTATTGGATTTACACTTTTTGGAATCATCGATGCTGATGATATTACAAAAATAAGATGGGATGTGATTATTTTGATTATTGGTGGACTGAGCCTTGGATTAGGGGTCTCAAAAACGGGACTTGATATCTATATCGCTACTTTGATACCAACAGATGGGATGTCAGCTTTATGGATAATGCTTATTTTCTCTTACATCGTCGTGGTTATTTCAAATTTTATGAGTAACACCGCTGCAACAAATATCATGCTTCCTATCGTGATAGCTGTTGCGACAACTATAAGTGCAAGTGCCACTGTTATGGTTGCAGTTGCAGTTGCTTTAAGTGCCTCATTTGCTATGAGTTTGCCAGTTTCCACCCCACCAAATGCGATAGTCTATAGTAGCCAAAAGATAAAAAGTAAAGATTTTTTGATACTAGGTATTAGTGTTGCGATTCTTGGACCATTGGTAACTGTTGGGTGGTTGTATTTGGTTGGGTAAATTTTATTTTAAAAACTCACATATATCAACTTCTAGGATTGAAGCGATTTTATAAAGATGTTCAATTGAATAATGATGGATAAGTAGTCTTGGATTTTCTACATTTGAGATAAAACTTGAATTCTTCATTCCCATTTCAATTGCTAAATCAAGCTGTGTAATATTTTTTGATTGTCTATATTTTTTGACATTTGCTGCTACTTTTTGATGAAATTCAAAAAACTCTTCCTCTGTAAATTCAAACAAATCTAAACTCCAATACATATGAGCCACTTGCAAATTCAAACAAATGATTATAAACAGTTTCAATCATCATCTTTTCACTTTAAAAATAACCATTTACAGGGAGTAAATAGTGATTTTTAAAGTGAAAATCTAATAATTGCTACTATTCATACTCAAAATCTTTGAA
>CAMCYD010000141.1 GCA_945883785.1 Helicobacter pylori PMSS1 | reverse complement strand
AATTCAAAGATTTTGAGTATGAATAGTAGCAATTATTAGATTTTCACTTTAAAAATCACTTTTTGCTCCATGCAAATGGTTATTTTTAAAGGGGAAAGATGATGATTGAAACTGTTTATAATCATTTGTTTGAATTTGCAAGTGACTCTTTAGTATAAGTGCCTCCAACTTGTTAAACTCCCCAATTTGACTCAATTGCACCTTGCACTTGAGTCAAATTCTCTATTGTATAAGTGATCTTATTATTTATGATTTTTTGTTTTAGAACCCGTGATTTGTTACTAGATTATTTTTTGAAAAACAAACAGATGCTCGTGCATGATAAGTAAAAAATTTGCCTCTTTTGATTTTTTGACCCAAAAACCAGTCGCTTTGCAGTTGTGTTGATGTTTGATAATATCCTCTTTGAGGGTAAATCCAACTTTTAAAAATCTTTGCATAACCATAAAAGCAAGTGGTTGGTACATCTTTTGTCGTCTTGTGTCACCTATTAAAATCGCACAATATTTATTTGGCTTAAGAACTCTAAAAAGTTCACTTGCTACTTTTTCCATCTCATCACAAAACTTTTCTAAATCGTGAATATTTGACAAATCTTGCGGAATCTGTTTTTCACTATAATTAATAATATCAGCATAAGGTGGATGATTTAAAATAAAATCTATACTCTCATCTTTAAGCATTGAAAGTTCTCTACTATCATTTAACTCCAACTTTATTTTAGGGCTAAATTCACATTCAAAATCCAAAGCTGTTTTTGTAAGTTCTATCGCATTTGGATTGATATCTAAAGCCAAAAGATTACGATTTAAAAGTTTACATTCAATTGCAGTTGTTCCCCCACCTATCATCGGATCAAGCAAATAGTCATTTTCATTTGAATATCGAAGGATGAGATTTCTCACAACCTCAGGAGCCCAATTTCCTCTATATTTTGAGTTGTGTGTCGCCCATTTACCACGACGGACAAAACTCCATACAGTAGTACACTCTTGTTCAAAATTTTCTGGATTCAATAGTTTCATCAAACATCCTTTATTATATTTAATGAATCATAGCAATTTATTTTATAGAAAATAAAAAGTATGACAATTTGTTATATTTTTTTTATAAAAATATTTCTTCAATTAAATCATCATCATTTAATTGATAGTTACGGATAAATTGTTCAAGCAAATTTATATCCAATACAAAATATCTGCTTTCATTAAATCCAACCCAAACCTTTTGATTTGTTACCAGTTTAGATTTAATAATTGATACAGTTGGATTACAGTTATTTAAATTAAAAACTTCTATCTCTTTTTTCATTTTTGAATCAATAAAAAATATTTTTCAACATCTTTTTCTAAATAGTGTTCTCGTGAAAAATCAATTATTTTATCTTTTGGTATTTCAAATTTTTGTACCTCTTCTATAGTATCGAAACCTATTAGTTCAACATTTTCAAATAATTCAAATTCTCTATTTTTACCTATTTGTTGACAATACATATCCCAATTATCACTACCTTGAAAAATAAATGACTCTTGAACCTTGTTTCCAGATTTAAAAAATCTATCAACACTTAGACTATATAGTCTTTCATAAACTGTTTCATATTGATTTTTCATGCAAAAGTACCTCAATTTCAAGGTCTAAATATTTCAAAATTTTATGCAAGGTTTTGTTATTTAGGTTACTTGATCGTATAGTTTGATAAAAAACAACCTTGTTAATCTCAAGAGCGGTATAAACATCTACAGGCTTCAAACCTTTTTTATTTAAAATCTCTTTGAGTTGTTTTTCTATCAAAATCGTACCTTTATATTTCTTAAAAGTTAGTTAATTAACTTACTATATTTTCTAAAATTCCATCTTTTAACATAGATAAATTTAGCACATAATCATTATGATTAAAAGTTTCTTCTAGTGGTCTAAGTGCTGTATTCCAACCCGTTCCATCTGTAATCCAAATGAGTGTTAAATTTTGAGTTTTTAAAAAGTCATTAAGGTATTGATATTCCCCTGCTGTTGCTTTAAGTTTGGAACCGCCACCACTATAATAATTCACTTCGATAAGATAAAGTTTGTTTTGATTGTTGTTAAACAATGCAAAATCAAATCTTCTACTATTTTTATCAATTTCGATATCGTAGTTGAATGCTTTTTTGATTCTATCTTTTGTAGCTTGATCAATAAAAGAAAAATTTGTATTTTCCTTACAATAAGTTTCAAGATATTTTCCAACCAAATTTTCCATCAAAATACCCGTACGATTTTTTCTTGCATTTGTATCCATTCCAACTTCAACACCAAAACAATAATCAACCAAATTTTTAATATATTTATTTTCAAAAATATCTTTTAAACCGCTATTTCTAAAAAATAACAAAAGTTCTTCTTCATTGATATTTTCACTGTAAAATAGATCACTTTTATTTTGGGCTTCTAAAGTTTTGAGATTTGTAATAATTGGCATCTCTTTTAATTTATCAGCTCTCACTGCGATAAGTAAAGGTAAGGCTTTTCGTACTTGTGGATATTCTTTCACAAGCAGTATAAATTCGTTTTCAATATCTACTTTACCAATAAGATAATTTAAAAGATTGAGCTCTTTTTCAACTTTTTTGATATTTAATTTTACTTTTTCAAAGTCTGTAAAATAATCCCATGTAAAGATGGAATCTTGGAAAGTGCTTATAAGCGTATTAAAGTTCATGTTATTTCCATATGTCACTGTAGAGAAGTTGAATTAATGATTCTTTTCGAGTAAGAATAGCTTGATTATCCCAATTGATATTACTATTAAAAACCTCATTAGTGGAAATTATAGTGCTTTTTGAGATACTATTCTTTTTTTCTAGAAAGTTTTTTTGACCTATCTTTGAGTTTAAATTAGCATCCAAAAGAACAATATTTCCTATATTTATTACTAATTTCTTATCAATATGCTTCCACTCCTCTGTTATCGTTTCTGGACAAATATGTTCAAGACTCAAATTAACAAATTTTACATTCTTATTTTGGTTTTTGTATTCAATTTTTTTTAATGCATATTGAATAAGTCGTTTATTTTTTTCTAACTCTTTGTTTTGTCCTTTTGTGTCAGAATAAAACATTTTAGAATCAAAATTAGCCCGAAATTGTTCAATCGTTGGCATTTTTTTATTTAAGCTATTAATAAATTCATCAATCTTTTGATGAACCATATTTTTATCTGATGCATTATGTATATCTTTCGATACTTTTGCATACATTGTGTCCAATCCAGATGAACGAAATGAACAAATTGCATTATGTGCAAAATGAAATCGTTCAATAGCTTGTAGACTTTTTATACAGTATGTTTCTGAAATTTTTTTATCGTTTAATGCTCGTAATAATGCAATGATAATCGAATTTGCAACTTTTATTTTGAATATATTAATTGCCTCAAGTGAAATATATATTGACATCTTAGTATTGCCAGTCCAATCCGACTCATTTGGGGAGAATATTTTTTTATAAAGCTCGGAATCAGATACCATATTTATCAAAAATTGTTTATACTCAAATCCATCTAATTTGCTTGTTCGAACAAATTCTTTGAAAATATTTTTATCTGAAACTTTTTTGTATCTTGATGCCCAAAAGTTATTTAGAAAACCAAGTGTACTTCCCTGGGTGTTTTCGACAATTTTTTTCCAACTATCTTTTGGTTCATTCAAAAGAATATCTTTCGGATAATATTTAAAAATTTTATTTTTTATTAAATCAAAAGCATCTAGCTCTTTACCTTTTGCATTAAGAGTTTCAAATACATTATGAATATCTGCTTCATCTTTTACAGCAACAAATATAAGCTCTAGGTTTAATACTTTATCTCGAAATTCAACTAGTTTTGAAGGAGTATATTGTTTAAATTCTACCATACAGTGGTTGTAAGCATCCTTTATTTTTTTATCACCACTTTTAGCTGCAATAATTTTTAAATCTTTTTCAGTTGGACTACTTTGAACTAATTTCTGAAATAAAGGATATGGTATTTCACTATTTAAAACAACAAATCGCTTATTATTCCTATCTTTGTTGAAAATATATTTTTCATCAATTGCCATTGCAAATTCTTTCATTTCATCCTTTTGAGTATCCTCTATTGAGTCATCTTTTGACAATTCAAAGAATATATCTCTAATAGCACATAAAATAATAGTTATCGTTGTAATTCTTTGTTGACCATCTACAACTTCAAATATATTTCCATTAAAATCACCTTGCAACACCATATGCCCAATAAAATAATTATCTATTTGTGCACTTTCGCCTATATCATTAACTAGTTCTTTTATATTTTCAACAGTCCAAGCAAATTCTCTTTGATAATCTGGAATTATATATTTTCCTTTAGTTAAAACATTCTCAATCGTCAAATTTTTAGCATCAACATTCATGATATCTCCTTGTTGTTTATTAAAACTTCTTTTATCTTTCCTCGTCCACTACTTTTGCTATTTATAAACCTAGCACAATCTACAAAATCCACCTCAAAATCACAATAGAGTTCTTTAATAAACTCTGTATCAGAATTTGAGTGCATCACAAAAGCATCTCTAGTATCCAACTCTTTAAACACTTTAAAAAGTCGTCTTTGTTCATCATCCAAAAACACATCTTTATCATAAGCTGTAAAACTTGCAGTTGATGTAAGTGGATAGTATGGTGGATCAAAATAGACAAAATCATCTTTTTTTGCATAGTCCAAAGTTTTACTAAAATCTGCATTTTCCACTGTTACATTTTGCAAAGCTTTACTACAAGTAAGTATCAAATCAGGATTGTAGATAGTTGGATTTTTATAGCTACCCATCGGCACATTGTGATACCCTTTGCTATTTACTCTATAAAGCCCATTGAAACAGGTTTTATTGAGATAAATAAATCTTGTAGCTTTTTCAACATTATCACTATTTTTAAAATCTTCTTCTCTATCTTTTGCTCTTGTTTCATAATAAAAATCATGTGAATGTTTCTCTTGATAGACCTTTAATAGTTTCAAAAGTCCTTTTGGATTTTGTTGTACAACTTTATAAGTATTAATAAGTTCACTATTTTTATCAAATAAATAAACCTCTTTTTTCTCTAAAACTCCTAACTTTTTAAGCTCAAAAAACAAAGCTCCACCACCGATAAATGGTTCAAAATAGTTATTAAATTTTTTTGGCATTCGTGAAATAAGCTCAGGAAGCAAAGTTCTTTTGCCACCTGCCCATTTCAAAAAAGGTTGGATTTTAGTATCTAATTTTGGAAGTTGACAAGCATTCATTAAAAATATTTATAAACTCCACCAACTACATCTTTTCTAATTTCAGCTAGTTTACTCTCAAAAATCCCGAGTATCATCTCGGCTGCTTTTTGGTCATCTGCTTCAGGGACATCCCAATCTGTGATTTTCATATGTGCTTGAAAAAGTTCTTCAAGTTCATTTTCAATCGTCTCTTTTCTCTCCATAAGCTCTTTCTCTGTTGCTGTCAAATTTTTCATCATTTTCTCCAAAATTGAATTTATCTTAACACTGCATCATTAACTTTAACGGTACAAGTTTCTTCTTCGAAATTTATTGTAAGTGCCTCCAACTAATTAAACTCTACAAAAAAGAGTTTAAGATGAAGTGCCAGTGCAAGGCGGAAGTTCGCAGACTTACGGTAGTAAGTCAAGAAATTCCAACGATGCAATGGTGCTTTAGCTTAAACTGTTTTTAGAGGATAATTA
>CAMCYD010000140.1 GCA_945883785.1 Helicobacter pylori PMSS1 | reverse complement strand
TAGGTATTAATTTGAACTCAATTTTTATTAATATTTTCATGATTTATTATTAGATTTTTAAAATAAAATTTGGTTGATAGTAAGATATTTTTGAGAAAATTTGAAACAATTTAGGATATTTGTAGTTTTTTGATTATCGTAACATCAGTGATTTATTGTTATGTGTTTCAGGAATGTAGGATATAACACATGAGGGTGCTAAAAGTTCAGGACGATATTCAAAATGCATTGTGTCATAGTGATACCATCTCCCACCCCAAATAAAGCCATATTTTTCAAAAATAGCCACAATTGAAAGTGGCATAGTATTTTTATATCCTATTTTTGCTGTTTCCTCTTTTGCTTCATTTTTCCAATATTGGGCTTTTGAGGGTGAGATATCAATAGCAATACCAAAGCTATGCATTGAAAGGCGATTCGTATCTTTTATCATTCGAAAATAATATGCAGATGGATTTTCTCCCCAGATGCGTTCATTTAGAGGAAGCTTGGCTATTTCTTGAGAAATCAAGGAAAGTTTTTTATCGACACCCCCAATATGAGTTGCAAGAATTTTGACAATTCCTTTTGATGTTGTCCACTCAAGTATGGAAAGATTTTTTTCAATTTCTTTTTTATTTTTTCCATAAAGTGCTTCAAAAAAAGGTTGGTATCTCAATCGTCCAGGATCAGAAAGATAAGCTGGATTTGAATTTATTTTCCCAACTTTATATGGTTGACTAAGCTGCATACTTAAGTCTGAATTATTTATCTTTTCTTCCCAAGTTTCTTTAGGAACATTTGTTTGATACGGTAAAATTACTCCACTTTTTAAAACAAGAGAAGTCTCATTTGCAGATTGCAAAAGGTCTCCGTATCCTTCTTTGTAACATTGCGAAGTGTCACCATAAAGCGAAATGGCAAGTAATCCTATAAAAAGTATTTTCATTTGTTTTTCCTTTATTCCCAATAATATGGTGAATTCAGGCGAATTCGCATAGTAAAGGAATACCCCTAAAAATTAGTTGATCTTTTTGTTTCAAATTTGGTTCAAATCAAGACCTAGATACAATAAACGATCAACTACTAAAGCTTAAGGAATTATTTGTGAAACACAAACATCTAAGTCTTGAAGAGAGAGGTTGATTTATCAATTCTGATAACAAAGCAATAAATGTTATTTCTAAAGAGTAGATATTTTGTGTTGTAGAGTGAATATTCTTTTAAAAGTTTCTCAATTTATTTAAGCTTACAAAAAGTTTCCAAAATGGGTTGAAAGTGTTTGTTTATAGGGGTTTGTTGATTGTATATGGTGGTGCGGATGAAAAGACTTGAACTTTCACACCTTTCGGCACCAGATCCTAAGTCTGGCGTGTATACCAATTTCACCACATCCGCATAAAGTGGTGCTCCCTAATGGATTCGAACCATTGGCCTACGCCTTAGAAGGGCGTTGCTCTATCCAGCTGAGCTAAGGAAGCAAAAAAACTAAATTTTTAAATAAATAAACTTAAAGTAGAATGGGGTAAGTAACGGGGCTCGAACCCGCGACCCTCGGAACCACAACCCGATGCTCTAACCAACTGAGCTATACCTACCATATAAAATAAGGATTATAAAAATTTAAAATAACAAATGGTCGGAGTGAGAGGATTCGAACCTCCGACCCCCTGGTCCCAAACCAGGTGCGCTAACCAGGCTGCGCTACACTCCGAAATAAAATGAACACCATATAAAATGGAGTGGAATATTATCTAATTTATTTTTATTTGTCAATAGTTTTTAAAAGAAATTTACAAAATTCCTAGAATCTTGAAATTTCTCCCTATTTTCAAAACTTTTAAAACTGTATTAATCCATCAATCGGGCTACTTGCTGTTGCATATGGTTTTTTAGGAATTCTCCCTGCTTTGTATCCAAGTCTTCCAGCAATAACTGCATATTTCATCGCTTCAGCCATAGCGATAGGGTCTGTTGCACATGCAATGGCTGTATTTGTAAGAACTGCTTCAGCACCGAGTTCCATTGCAATCGCAGCATCACTTGCACACCCGACACCAGCATCAACGATAACAGGGACCTTGACTGCGTCTTTGATAAATGCAATATTGTATCTATTTTGAATCCCAAGCCCACTTCCAATAGGAGCAGCTAATGGCATAATAGCATCTGCCCCTGCATCTTCTAATCTTTTTGCGATAATTGGGTCATCACTTGTATATGCCATAATTGTAAAACCATCTTTTTTCAAAATTTCACAAGCTTTAATCGTTTCTATGACATCTGGATAGAGAGTTTTGTGTGCATCACCAATCACTTCTAATTTGATGATATCAATCCCTGTAGCTTCTCTCATAAGTCTAAAAGTTGTAATTGCTTCCTCTGCTGTAAAACACCCTGCACTATTTGGCAACAATTTAATATTTGTATCTTTGAAATAATCCAAAAGATTCTCTTCATGTGGATTTGTGATATTTACCCTTCTAATTGCAACTGTGATAAGTTCACTTCCACTTGCAAGTGTAGCTTCTCTTGTTGTAGCAAAATCTTTATATTTTCCACTTCCTACTATTAACCTACTATTAAATTCATATTTTCCTATTTTAAGTATTTCACTCATTTTTGACCTTTAGTATCTATTTTTGGCAAATCATAACGATGATTTTCTTTTATTAACCTTTTTATAGTTTCCTAATTCCCTCAATTAAATCTTGTGGTTTCATTGAATAATCATTTAAATTATACATTTCGGATGCGAAACTATGAGCTAAACTCGCAGTTATTGTAGCATCAAGTGGTGTATATTTTTGAGCTAATAGTGATCCTATAAGACCACTCAAAACATCTCCACTTCCACCAAAACTTAATTTTGGAGTTCCAAAAGTATTAATAAAAATCTGTTCATTTTGAGCGATTATTACATTTGCACCTTTTAGCAGTAAAACTACCTTTGGATACTTTTGACAAAATCTTTCTACAAATACAAATCTATTTTCTTGTAATTCATCAATTGTAATTTTTCCAAATCCACATAGAAGAAGAAGTGAACAAAACTCTTTTGGATGGGGGGTTAAAACAATATTCTCTTGCTCTAAAATTTTTAAAATCACCTCATCATAAAATATATCAGCATCTATGATTTTTGGCATCTCATTCTCTATCAAACTACTTTGAAAATTTTTACCAAGCCCCATACCAAGAGCAATGGCAGTAGTATTGTATGGTAAAACTTCACTTTGCATAATGTGAAGCGGAAGATTTATTTCTTTTGTGATAGCAGTTACAAGTCCTGCCCCAAAAGTAAATCCAGCTTCACAAGCAATTAGCCCAGCTCCTTTTTTATCCCCAATAACCACAGCTAAATGCCCAAAGTCACCTTTATGAGATGAAAGTTTTTTTCTAAATGGAAGTTTCATATCACTTTTTTCCAACAAAAAGCAAGTTGTATCTGTTTCATACATCTCTTGCGAAACTCCAAGATTACCAACAATAATCTCTCCAACATAATCTTTCAAACCATCCAAAAAAAGCTTTTTTTTGAGACTTCCCATCGTAATAGTTGTATCAGCTTTAAATGGCACGACAGGGATATCACAAGCTATTTTGTAAGCTTGGAGACTACCCAGTTTCAAAAGCAAATCGTTTATCTCAGAACTAATTGGTTTATTAAATCCACTTCCAAATAAACACTCCACAATAACATCATAATTATTGTTAATCCCTTCAACAATCTTCACACCAAGCTTTTTGGCTCTCTCTAGTTGAAGTATAGCCATAGATGACATGATACCTAGCGGAAGGAACAGTTCTATCTCATAACTACCAAAAAGTATTCGGGCTAATGTTATCCCATCAGCTCCATTATTTCCGTTGCCACAAATGATCAAAACTTTTGAATTTTTTGGAAATTTATTTTGGATACAACTAGCCATTGAACTCGCTGCATTTTCCATCAACAAATCCTCACTAAGCCTAAACTTTTCATAACATCTTTTATCTAAACTTCCAACTTCATCAAATACTTTTTTCATTATTTTTTCCTAAATTTCCAACCATCTTTTTCTAAAATCTCTATGATTTTTTCTTTTTTATCACCTTGTATCTCAATCCATTCATCAGCAACTGTACCACCACAAGCTAGTTTCTTTTTCAAAAGAGAAAGAATCTCTTTTTTCACTTTTTCTTCAATTTGAAATCTTCCAACTAATGTGACAGGCTTTCCATTTCTTTTCTCAAAAGTAAAAACTAATTGATGTTGATTTTTTGGCAGATTTTCAGCCGAAGAACCCTTGTTTATAGGCTTTTTAATCTCATAAGTTTCTTGTTCTAATTTGGATTCCATAGTAAACATAGTATAACCTTCCATTATATAATTTATCTGTCATTTGTCTATAAATGTATAATTGTATAATATCATTTATACTTTAAATTTTTACCAAACATAAAGCAACCTAAAAGAATTAGTAGGTTAAAATCCAAACCCCAAATTCAATAATATTCCACAAGGTGTCAACTCATGTCAATAATGATAAAAAAACGAAATGGTAGAAAAGAAATTTTAGATATTACAAAAATTCAAAAACATACAATAGCAGCAACCGATGGGCTTGATGGGGTAAGTCAAAGTGAATTAGAGATAGATGCTCAAATCAAATTTATAGATGGGATGAGTTCAAGTGACATTCAAGATGCTTTGATTAAAACTGCTGTAGAAAAAATTGACATCGATGTACCAAATTGGACCTATGTCGCTTCGAGACTTTTTTTGTATGACTTGTATCATAGAGCTGGAAAAGCAACACACGGTATCAAAGGTTCAGCATATTGTCATATCAAGGATTATATAAAACATGGTCAAAAAGAGGGGCGAATCATCCCTGAACTTGAAGCTGGGTATGACCTTAATGACTTAAATGCAACACTTGTCCCTTGTAGAGACAAATTATTTACCTATCTTGGTATCAAAACACTCAATGACCGATATTTAATTAAAAACTCTAAAGGGGAACCGATAGAACTTCCTCAACAAATGTTTATGGGAATTGCTATGTTTTTAGCACAAAATGAAACAGATAAACAGGAGAAAGCAAAAGCGTTTTATCATGTTATTTCACAATTTGAGGTTATGCTAGCAACCCCTACACTTTCAAATGCACGAACAAATAGACACCAATTAAGTTCTTGCTATATAGGGTCAAGCCCAGATAATATTGAAGGTATTTTCGATGGTTACAAAGAGATGGGACTCCTCTCTAAATTTGGTGGAGGAATCGGATGGGATTGGAATAGTATCCGAGCTTTAGGTGGTGTTATTGATAACCATAAAAGTGCAGCTGGTGGGGTTGTTCCATTCTTAAAAATCACAAACGATATCGCTTTAGCAGTTGACCAATTAGGAACAAGAAAAGGGGCGATTGCTGTTTATCTTGAACCTTGGCATATGGATATTGTTGATTTTATCGATTTAAAGAAAAATAGTGGTGAAGAGAGAAGAAGAGCTCACGATTTATTTCCAGCACTTTGGATAAGTGACCTTTTTATGGAGAGAGTTTTAGCAGATGCTCATTGGACATTGTTTGACCCTTATGAGGTGAAAGATTTATCAACTTTAAGTGGTGAAGCATTTACAAAAAGATATGAAGAGTATGAAGCCGATGAAACTATCACAAAAAACCAAATGAAAGCAAAAGATTTATGGAAAAAAGTTTTAACTTCTTATTTTGAATCTGGTAGCCCATTTTTATGTTTCAAAGACAATGCAAATAGAGCAAATCCAAATGCTCATACAGGGTTTATTAGAAGTTCAAATCTTTGTACAGAGATCTTCCAAAACACTGAACCAAACTACTATAAAGTAAGAATCGAATTTAATGATGGAAC
>CAMCYD010000139.1 GCA_945883785.1 Helicobacter pylori PMSS1 | reverse complement strand
GGAACTGTACTGAAAAATCCAAAAACAGGAGAGATAAAACTTATCCCACCACAAAACCCAAAAGACATAGAAGAACTTATGTCAAACCTCGTGGAGTATATCAATGATGGAAGTTTGGAAGAGTTTGATAGCTTAGTCAAGATGGCAATCATCCATTATCAGTTTGAGTCAATTCACCCTTTTTATGATGGCAATGGACGAACAGGAAGAATCATCAATATCTTGTATCTTGTACTTGAAGAGTTATTGGATGTACCAATACTCTATTTGAGTCGGTATATCATTAGGCACAAAGCTGATTATTATAGACTGCTGAGTGATGTGAGTTTTAACGATGGGCTAAATGAGTGGATATTGTTTATCCTTAGAGGTGTAGAAGAGATAGCAAAAGAGACAATCCAGATTATCAAAAGTATCGAAAATCTGATGAACGAAACAAAAAATATCATCATAGAACAAAAGCCAAAAATGTACAGCAAAGATTTGCTTGAAGCACTTTTCTATCACCCATACACCAAAAGAGCTTTTATCGAAGAACATTTAAAAGTCTCAAGACCAACTGCCACAAATTATCTAAATGAACTCGAAAATTTGGGCATCTTATCAAGCAAAAAGATAGGCAAAGAGATTTTTTATATCCATACCAAGCTTTTTGATTTGTTCAAAGATATGTAAAGAAAATGGCAAAATTTTTACATATGACAGATGATATAGCTATCACAAAGCAAACTAAAACATAGAAACTGTCATTGCGAGGAACGATAGCCACCACGAAGCCGACTATGGATTGCTTCGTTCCTCGCAATGACATACAATATAAGCTTTAGTTTGCTTTTTGATGACAATATGTCAAAAAAACCAAACAAATTTACCCAAAGAAAAAGGAAAAAACTTGGAATCAAAAATAAACAGAATAACAGACATACTCCGTCGTGATGATGGCATTAGCGGTGTGATGCACTACAGTGAAAAGATGATGATTGAAACTATTCATACTCAAAATCTTTGAATTTTAAAGTTAAAGTTTTTGTTATCAAAACCAACGAGTAAAAGAGATAGTACTATAAACAAAGGCTTAGTTATCCATATAGACACTTATTATCTTATTTTTGGTACAATCGCAACCTATGAAAAAATATGAGGATTTAAAAAAATGGTAAAAATTGTAAAATTGAAGAAAACTTTTGGACCTAGAGTTCTTTTTGCTGATATTAATATGGCACTCAACTCTGGAAAAAGATATGGACTTATAGGAGCAAATGGTGCAGGAAAAACTACATTTTTAAGAATGTTAAGCGGTCAAGAGGAGATAACAGAGGGGGAAGTGCAAATCCAATCTGGTAAAAAAGTTGGGACACTAAGTCAAAATCAATTTGAATTCGACGAATACACACTTCTGGATGCTGTTCTTGCTGGAAATAGACGATTATTTGATGCGGTAAAAGAAAAAGAAAGATTGTATTTAGAAGAATACACCGATGAGGTTGGTGAAAAACTTGGCGAATTGGAGATTGTTTGCTGTGAAGAAGACCCAACTTATGAATACGATATAAAAATTACAAAGATACTTGAATCACTTGGATTTCCATCATCGACTCATGAAAATCTTATGGGAACACTTACGGGTGGAGATAAATTCAAAATCTTGCTAGCGCAAGTGCTTTTCCCTAGACCTGATATATTATTTTTAGATGAGCCTACAAATAATCTTGATATTGAAACTATCTCTTGGCTTGAAAATCAACTTCAACATCACGAAGGAACAATGGTTGTTATTTCGCATGATAGACACTTTTTAAATGCTGTTTGTACACATATTTTGGATGTTGACTTCAAAAAAATTAGAGAATTTACTGGAACTTATGACGATTGGTATATTGCTTCAACTGTTTTGGTAAAACAAGCTCAAACTGATTTTGATAAAAAACAAAAAGAAAAAACAGATCTCGAAGCTTTTGTGAGAAGATTTAGTGCAAATGCTTCAAAAGCAAAACAAGCAACAAGCAGAGCAAAACAACTAGAAAAACTTGATATTCAAGCGATTGAAGTAAGCTCACGAAGAGACCCTTCCATTTTATTTAGACAAGAAAAACCTATTAGTAAAGAAATTTTAGAGCTTGTGGATATTAAAAAAAGCTATGATGGAAAAATTGTCCTCAATGGCGTTAGTTTAATGATGGATAAAAAAGACAAAATTGCATTAATTGGAGCAAACGGAGTCGGAAAAACAACACTTTGTGAAATAATTATAGAAAATTTAAAACCTGATAGTGGTGAAGTAAAATGTGGAGCAACGGTTAATATGAGTTATTTCCCTCAAAATGCTACAGACCTTATCAGAGGGGATATGACTCTTTATGATTGGTTGCGAGATTTTGATAGGGATGCTGATATTAGTGAAATTAGAAATTGTTTGGGAAGAATGTTATTTAGCGGAACAGAGCAAGAGAAATCTGTAAAAAGTTGTTCGGGTGGTGAAAAACACAGGATGATGCTTTCTAAAATAATGCTAGAAAAAAGAAATTTTTTGCTTTTAGATGAGCCTACAAATCACCTTGATTTGGAAGCGATTATTGCTCTTGGGGAGGCTCTTTTGTCTTTTGAAGGAAGTGTGATTTGTGTTTCTCACGATAGAGAACTTTTGGATGTTTTTGCAAATAGAATTATTGAAATCCAAGCGGATGGAACGATAATTGACTTTGAAGGAACCTATGAAGAGTACAATGAGTTTAAAGCAAAAAACAAAGCATAAGCAGCCATATGGAAAAAACCACATTTTTAATACTTTTAATTGTTTTTCTTATTTTATTTGGAATAAAACGAATTATTTTGGAGATGTTGCAAAAAAGTGGAAAACTACTTTGGATGTCTCAAGAGATGGCTACATATATCTTTTTTGGGCTGTTTATAGTGCTGATGGTTGCTGGAGTGCTTTTTACCTCCTCTACAGAAACTGATTTTGCAAATGTAAATCAAGGATTTGAAAAAATAAGAAACGGTGGAGATAAAGATAGACCACATAGATATTTTGATATCAATACATACTGGTAGGAGAAAAAATGTTTAAAAGATTTAGAAGAAAAAGAGTAAATGAGACTTTACGAAACCTCGTAAAAGAAACAGTGTTGACAAAAAATGATTTTATCTATCCCCTTTTTGTAAAAGAGGGAACGGGTATCAAAAATGAGATAAGCTCAATGCCAGGTGTATTTCAAATGTCAATCGACGAGATATTGAAAGAGTGTGCATACATAAGAACAATTGGACTTAATAGCATCATCTTATTTGCTATTCCTGATGTGAAAGATAGTATTGGAAGTGAATGTTTGTGTGAACATAGCATCATAAGTCGTACAATCAAAGCTATTAAAAAAGAGTTCCCAGATATGTTTGTGGTAACTGACCTTTGTTTTTGTGAATATACTGATCATGGACATTGTGGGATTTTGGATGAAAATAGCACAGTTAATAATGATGCAACTTTGGAAATATCAAGCGAACAAGCACTTATCCATGCAAAAGCTGGTGTTGATATGATAGCTCCAAGTGGGATGATGGATGGGATTATCGAGGCACTTCGAACAACACTTGATGCAAATGGATATGAAAATCTTCCAATTATGGCATATAGTACAAAATTTGCAAGTGCTTATTATGGACCATTTCGTGATGTTGCTGAATCTGCTCCAAGTAAGGGTGATAGAAAAATGTATCAAATGGACCCTGCTAATAGACTTGAAGCGATAGAGGAATCACTTGAAGACGAAAGACAAGGTGCAGATATCCTTATGGTAAAACCAGCACTGGCTTATCTTGACATCATTAGAGATATCAGAAATGCTTCAAAACTTCCACTTGCTGTTTACAATGTAAGCGGTGAATATGCAATGCTTCAATGTGCTAAAAAAGCTGGGATAATCGACTACGAAAGAGTTATGATGGAAACTTTGCTGAGTTTTAAACGAGCTGGAGCTGATATTATCATAACTTATCATGCAAAAGAAGCTTGTGAACTGTTAAATAAAAGATAACAAAATAGAAGCAAACCAGATGAAAAAATTTACGATTTTTGGAAATCCAGTAAGTCACTCAAAATCCCCTTTGATGCACAATGCTGGATTTGAAGCTATTGGATTTGATGGAGAATACTCTAAAACTCATCTTATAAATGGCGACGATATAAAAAAAGTGTTTCTTGAAGGTGGATTTAGTGGGGCAAATATCACAGTTCCCCATAAAGAATATGCTTTTAAATATGCTGATATTTTAGACCCTCTTGCTTTCCAAATCGGAGCAGTTAATACTTTTATTTTAGAAGATGATGGGAAAATAAAAGGCTACAATACTGATGCTTTTGGATTTTATAAGGCTACTCGCGAGTTTAAAAATGTTAAATCCGTACTTATTTTAGGAGCTGGTGGAACTGCAAAATCAATCGCTGTGATATTAAAAAGAAAAGGGTATGAGGTAACTATTTTAAATAGAAGTAAAAATAGTGAAGAGTTCTTTTTAAAGAGTGGTTGTGAGTTTTACGATTGGGATTCTTTTCCAATTTCGCAAAGCTTTGATTTGATAGTGAACTCTACAAGTGCTGGACTTAAGGAGGAGAGTTATCCTGCACCACTTTCTCTCCTAGAACCTTTGGTAAAAAATGCAAAATATGCTGTTGATTGTATCTACGGCAAAGTCACCCCTTTTTTACAATTAGCACAAAAACATCATAAAATTTGTAAAGATGGGGAAGATATGCTCCTTTTTCAAGGTGTTCTTGCCTTTGAACTATTTACAAATACAAAAGCTGATGAGATAATAGTTTCTACTATGAGAAAAGCGTTAAGAAATAGTTAGAAAGTCCAAGTCCTGTCCCTTGAGATCGATGTTTGGTTGTAAAAGATGGCTCAAATATTTTTGAGATTATGCTAATCAAAAGATTTGACGAGCATCTTCTCTTCTTCCAATGAAAGATAACGCCACTGACCACTTTCAATATTGAGTTTAAAATTGCCAATACTGATTCTTGTTAAGTCCAATACCTTTAATGGTGTCCCAAATTTTGGGTCTTTCATCGCTCCAAAAAGTCGGCGGATATGCCGATTTTTACCCTCGTCAATTTTTACCATAAGTTTTGTTTTTGCTCCACCAATACTTATTTTTTTGACTTCAAGAGTTTTTAATAGTCCATATGGGCTTTGGACTCCTTTTAAAGACAACGCAATATGTTCGTTTGTGACATGACCTCTAACCCAAATTTCATATACCTTAATACAATTTCCAGGCTTGGTCAATGCATCGCCTATTTTACCATTGGTTGTGAATAATAAAAGCCCTTTAGATTCTAAATCAAGGCGTCCAATTGGCATCCATCCGTCATGAAAAACCCAATCGGGGAGAAGGTCATACACTGTTTTTCGCCCAAGTTCGTCAGAGCGTGTGACCACATATCCTTTAGGCTTATTGAGCACTAACAGATTTTTTGAATTGTTTATTATTGTATTCATTGGGTGTATCCTTCGGTGTTCTTGATGAGTTTTGACATCAATATCTGCAATAAAAGGGAGGGTTATTTTCTTTTAGTGTATGAATGAAAGAGTATATCGGAACAATACCAAATCAAACAAAAAGATAAAACAAGTGTCTCCAACTAATTAGCTGGGGACACTTATTTGATTTGGAATCAAGAAAGACTAAAAACTTGCCCATTCATCGTCATCATTTGATGCTACGATTGGTTTAATGGATGCTTTTGTAGGAATTGGTTTAGTGTCTGGTTTTGGAGTCACTCTAGAAGTCATTGGTTTTTGTGTCACTGATTTGATTGCAGGTGTAGCGATATGATTTGGTTTGCTCATCTCTTTGGCTTT
>CAMCYD010000138.1 GCA_945883785.1 Helicobacter pylori PMSS1 | reverse complement strand
CTGCTATGTACATTTTTAATTCCGTTTTATAGATTTCAGATAATAGTACCATAATATCCTTAATCTATTATTTAATTCCGTGCTTACATATATTTCAATGAATTGCTAAAACATAGGCTTGGTTGATGTTTTTGAGGAAAATGTCCGATGTAAGATTGTCGAATATATTGTAAATAGGAAGGTAAATGAATAAAATTAAATATTCACTATTGATGCTTGTATTTAGCATCCATTGTTTTGGTGTCGAATGTGGAAATGAAAGTTCAATGGCTAATTTAGCAATAGATATTGCCAAACAAAAAAACCAAAAAGTTAAAAAAAGTAAAAATATTACATATAAAGGCTTTAGTACAGCCTATGGATACGCATTCACAGTTTATTACCAAAACAACAACAAATCAAAACAGGCATGGATGACTATTGTTACTTTAGATCATGATTGTAAGGTACTTTACGCTGATGGCAAAGGTTCTAAAAGCACAATGCAATTTAGCGATTAAAGCAAAAGCATATTTTTGTTTTTTTTCTTCAAAAATAAATAAATTTTGTTTAGAATTGTAAATATCCTCCTATAAATAGTACTTTTTAACTGCCCATCGTATATATATATTCATTGAGCTTTAAGCAATCTATTTTATTATGATTTTGTCTGCTAAAAAATTGGTTATTTGTTAAATCTGCAATTAACCTAATCTTATCTGATAACTCAAAAAATTTCGTATCCTCTTTCAGTTTTTGCCCTGTTTTTAACTTGTTTAATTTTTCTGAAAAATCTTCTTTCATACAATCTCTAACTATGCCTAGAATATAATCTGGTAGTGATAGTAAAATTTCATCTTTTCCACTTTTTGATATTACTGTATTTGGAAAAAAGTTTCCTCTTGTATGAACAATCCCTTGTAATTTTGTTAATGTAATCTTTGAATTTTCTTCAACAATGATTGTATTAGTACTATTTTTATACCTTCGTAGTATATTTTTCATTAAACTATCGAATATGGCATAGTAATTATTTTGAAAAGTTTCTTTGCTCATTTGTTCATTTTCAGACTTAAACATTATGTGCGTTTCAATATTTAATTCTCTAAATACTGGTATATACTTTTCTTTGACCATTATATTGTCTTCACAATAATGAAAAAGTTTACTTCTTTGCTTATCTGTTAATCCATTTCTTAGGTCAGAAACTAAATCATTTTTTAGTGAAGTTAATCTATCAGTAATAGTATATTTTAAAAAATCTCCATTTATTGAGACAAGCGATAAAATCAATGTTTTTTTATCCGGTGTTTCACTTTCATCTATATAATGATATGCACTTAAATTGCTTTTTTTCTGTGGTGCATCCATGTAAATATTTTCTAAATATAGATTATTGTCCTCTAATACACCTATAAAATCTAATTGGTATTTTTTACCTAAAGATTTTTCAATTCCTAATATATAAACAATTTTCCCATATATGGCTCTTAGTCGTGGATAGCCATCTTCTTTGTTAAAATAATTTTCTGGATATTTATTTAAATAATATAACTCCTGTCTTATTTTCTTTTTCATTATTTTGGGAACTCTTGGGTATTTGTCATTTGATATACTTAGACCTGTAACATATTGAGGTTGCCCATACTTCAGACTCATGGTCTTTTCTTCATTGATATTAAAAGAATACTTTTCAAAAATTTCTTTGATTTCTTCTATTGAAGGAAAATTATTTATATTAGATGAAAAAGTTATATCATCGCTATATCTACTTATTTCTACATTGTATTTTTCAGCCAAAACTTTAAGTTCTAAATCTAAATCAAAACAATACAAATTTGCCAACATAGGGCTTGTATTGAAGCCCTCATACATTATGTCATCTAATGTGCATAAGTCTGAAAATATCTCTGCACCATTTTCAGAAAATCCTAGTTTTAAGAAAACACTTTTAACGCCTTCTTTTGTAATTGATTTAAAATAATCTTTGATATCAATTTTAAATAAATGTTTCTTATTTAAATGTTCTCTAGCATTTGTTAAGACCCCTCTATCCTTAATAAATCCATGGGCTATATTACTGATATAAGAACCGCTGTTTTGTTTTATTTTTTGCTCTATAATATGTAGTAATTCTTTATAAAATAGATTATATGGGGTATTGATTTTTATAACTTCTCTAAATTTTTTTATACGCTTTGGATTCTTTTTAGGTATGTTAAAAAGACTAATATATGTCTGGTTTTTTTCATTATTGCAGATAGAATTAAGAAAATCTATTGGGGTGTTAAAACTTTTGGAGATTATTTCTAATGAGTTTAATTGATTTAGGTTCATACACTATACAGCAATATGGGTAAATAGGTAGATTGTAATTAACTTTTTACCGAACACGAATCGCACTCCAGAATTATTCCCCATACTGTTCCTTTATTATATCAGTTTTTTATTTGATACACATTGTTTGAAGTGAGCTAATAAATTGCCAGCAAGGTAATTTATTAGCTCCCCTGATTTGTTACCATTTGTCTTTAAATAAAATGACCACCGATGAGCACGCATCAGTATCATCATCAATAATTTGACTTTTACGAAAATATAATTCACTGGTCATTTAGTAATTTATTCTTTTGTTGTTCAAATTCTTTTTCAGAAAGTAATCCCTCTTCCAATAATTTTTTTAATTTTATTATTTCATCAGCAATAGATACATTATTTGTTTCTTTATCTTTTGTATTTTTATCTTCTTCATCTGCTTTTTTTATAAGAACTGCCATTAAACTATTCCATTCTCGTATTGTTTGAATGCTTGTTTTATATATAAAGCTATCTTTTTTGTATCCATCTGAATGTTTTAAGAAATTTATTAAAAACATTGGTGATTTAGTATCATTAACAACGATTTTTAAATCAATACTACTAACTTTATCAATTTGGTTTTTTTTACCAGATAATCCACCAATAATTGCTCCAACACCACCAAGTGCTAATCCTCCAATTAGCATTCCACCAAGTTGACTTCCTCTTGCAGTTTTACTTATGCTTAATCCATCTTCTAGTATTTCTGTTTCTAATAGATCTTTATATGTATAAATTTTGGTTGATATTGTTCCATATTCTTGTTTTATCAAACAAAACTTATGTCTAATTTCATCTATTGCTAAGCCACTTTCTCCATCATTGCCCATTATTTGTTGAGATACTTCAAAATCATCTAATTTTTCAATTTCTAAAAGCATACCTTTCTTTTTTTCTGATGTGTTTATTCCCTGCACAATGGCAATTACAATTCCAGCAACGAATGCAAAACCCAACAATGTTAAAAAATCCATGTTCTAATTCCTTTTCACTAACTATTTATTAAACATACATTGTATATAAAACAGCCTAAAATTTAACAAATAACATACACAAAATATGTCGAATATCAAAACAATAACAAATACCTTAAATAAGGTGTTTTTGAATATTTTATTATAAAAAATAGTGTAATATGTGATATCTTTAAAATAAATTCTAAGTTTATTATATTTTTATGTATATTTAATGTCGATATTTTGATGATAATAGTACATTATGTATATTTATTATTATGACAATATCGTAATAAATCAACATTTTGTTAAATTTATTGTAGGTGTATTGTGGGTAAAAAATTATTAGAAATTATGGCTGATAAAATTAGATTTTCCTAGTTCCCAGGTTCACTTTTGAGTATAAGCCCAAAGAAGAGCATCAACGATTTTACCAGTACAATGCACTCTGAACACTTCCTCTAACTCTACCGCTCCATCTCCTTTTAAAAACTAATCTAAATCTTTTGCTTTATACGAACAAATGGCACAACCTCCATCGATATAACTAAAAATATTTGTAAAATAGCAATCCTACCTTATTAAAAAATATTACACAAAAATTACATTTTTAAGCTATAGTAATCATTGAATTTTAACATATTGATTTTTTGATGCAGGCTATATTTTAGCAAATACTACACAGATAAATGACATTAAAATATTTAATATCTAGAGATTAAATTTAACAATAGGAAAAACAGATGAAAAATATAATTTTAAAAAGTACACTAAGTTTAGCAGTTATCGCTACATTATTTAGCGGATGTGGGAAAGATGCTCCAGTGCCACAAACACAAGTTCAAGCACAAGCTATGGAAGAAGCTGATTTCAGATGCAAACAAGATGGTGTTTTAGCACCTAAATGGACTTGTGACCCGTATGTTGAGGGTTCAATCGCTGCTGTTGGAATAGCAAAAAGAAATGCTGGTAACGATAAATCTATGCAAAGAAGTGAAGCTATGAGCGACGGAAGAGATGCTTTAGCTTCTCAAATCAGTGTTAAAGTATCAAATCTTTTCAAATCATACAAAGGAACTACAGGAAGTGGAGATGCTGCTACATTTGATGCAGCTAGTTCAAAAGTTTCAAAACAATTAGCAAGTGAAACACTAGCAGGAAGTACAGCTATTGATAGTTGGACACACCCAAAAACAGGTGAATTATATCTTTTTGTAACTATTAAAAATACTCCTGTAAAAGAGAAAGTAGAAGAAGCTGTTAAAACTTCATTTGGTAATGATAAAGCAATGTATCAACAATTCTTAGCTTCAAAAGCTCAAGGTGATCTTGATTTAGAGCTTTCAAAAGCTGGAAAGTAAAAAGGATTAAAGCAAAAGCTTTGAATCTTTTGCTTTAGTTAATTATGATAATTATCAAATCAAAATATAATTATTCTAATTGTGTTAAATCCACCAACAAACTTTGACACAATTAGAAGAATACCAACTGAATAAATACTCTTTTAGAAGGGATTTTGAGAGATTTTGATATTCTAGAAAATAAACTTTACGAGGAGAAAACAAATGAAGAAAGTAATCGCTTCCTCATTATTAAGCACAAATCTACTATTGGCACTTTCAGTAAATGGCATCGGTTATGGAACCGAAAATGAAGCCAAAAAATCAGCCCTCGATGACTTAAGCCACAACATCTCAGTCAATGTCAGCAGTGACTATAGCTCTTTTATCTCAAAAGACGATAAAGAAAACTACAACAAAAAAGTAAATAAACTAGTCACCATCAAATCAGAACTCCCAATCTTAGGTGCAAAATTTGCCTATGAAAACCAAAGTGAGATGATGAGAGCTACACTTGAAGATACAACAGCTTTAAACCTCTATACCACAAAATTAAATGACTTCAAGATTGAAATCCAAAAACTCCTAGCAAAAATAGAAACTACTAAAAATAACGATGAGAAATACTCCCTTTATGAACTTACTTTAAATCTTCTCAACTCTTATGAAAAACATGAAATTATAGCTTTGATGCTTGGATACAAAAGAGGCGAACCACTACCGATTTCAAGCACAGATATAGAAAGCAAAATGATAACTCTTGGTAAAAATATCAATTCTATTGATCTAGCTTCAAAACTTCTAGCCAAAAACTTTACACAAAAAAATATCTTCATCTATCCACTCACAACCAATGGCTCAAACGAGATAACTCCATTTGCAAGTGTATTAAAAGATAATCTATCTTCAAAAGTAAATCAAGCAACTTCACCAAATACAAGTGAATATTACCTAAGTGGAAACTATGAACTATCAAACGATGGGATATTTCTCACTTATAATCTACTTGATAAGCAAAACAACACCCTCGGATCATCTTCACTCTTCTTAGATAAAATTGCCTATAAAAACCTAAGAGCCACACCAAACAATCTCACCTTTGACCAAGAGATAGAGCTATCAAAAGATAAACTCAAAAGTGACCTCAAAGTAGAACTCTCTTTTAAAGAATTTGGAAGTAAAAATGTTTTACTTAAAAGTGGAAATGAAGTAGAACTGATAGCAAAATCAAATCGACAAGCCTATATTTATCTTATCGGT
>CAMCYD010000137.1 GCA_945883785.1 Helicobacter pylori PMSS1 | reverse complement strand
ACTATTGGATAAACTTGATGTGATTGAATGTTTTCAATATAAAAATAATAATTTAAAAGTCGGAGAGATACTCCAAAAACAAAAAGATATTTATGACAACCTAGGCATTGAAATACCTAGCTCGTTATGAGTTGGCGGGAATGCAGGATACACCTTTTGAAACTGCAGGAAGTGAGCTACTTGCATCAGCTTGTGTAGCAAATAGTACACTTGCAGCTGCTATTGAGCCAGCAGCGAATGCTGTACTTTTACTAGAATGTGAATAAGCTTCTCCAAAAGCTTCGAAAGCTTTTGCGAAACGACCTTTTGGTTCATGTGGCATTTCAGGTGAACCAGGATGGAAATCTCCTCCACCTAGTTTTTGTCGTGTAGCTTCATACTCGGCATTAGCTTTTGCTTTAGCTCCTTCAGTGGTAGCATGGTTAAGTTTATTATCCCTTATGGTTTGTGCATTTTTAAGTGCATCACTATTGTTTGCAAGATTTTCTCTAAATGCTGTGTCAATTTGCCGATTAATTGGTTGACTACCTTCTGCATTTATGCTAGAATTAGGGATATTTTTACCAGAAGGAGTTTCCATGTCAGAAGGTGTTTTTTTCGGTGTAGCATTTGCTGTTGTTTGGGTTATTGGTTCTGCTGTTGTTGGATTTGTTAAAGGGCTTACGGAAGGTTCTTTTTTAGAAAGATGAGCTTTAGCTTCCTCAAAAGAGGTATTTAGTTTCCAACCTTTATCTGTTTTGGTTGCTAATCCTTCCTCTTTCATTTTTTCCCATTCTTCTTTGCTAGCCCAATCTTTATTCCCATGAGCCACTTGCAAATTCAAAGATTTCGAGTATGAATAGTAGCAATTATTAGATTTTCACTTTAAAAATCACTATTTACTCCCTGTAAATGGTTATTTTTAAAGTGAAAAGATGATGATTGAAACTGTTTATAATCATTTGTTTGAATTTGCAAGTGGCTCCCATGTTTATCAGTACCTGATTCTTCCCCTTTCATCTTATGACCAGCATTTTTAAGTCCATTTAAAGCACTTTTACCATACTTAGCGCCAGCGACCCCCGTAGCAAGTCCCGTCATAACAGCAAGTCCGTCTTTAATATTTTCTACACCCTCTGTTCCGAAATGGTCTCCTACAGCATCGTAATTTTTAACTCCTCCCCAACTTGAAGACATAGAAGTATCTGCTTTTGAACTAAGCCCACTGCTTATTGTGCCAGAAATGCCTCCTCCGGGATTGAAAGAACCAGAAAATGTTGCTCCTCCACCAAGAACCATAGAGTTAGAACTTACAAATGCTCCAGATTTAAGTTCAGCTTGTTTTGCCCAAAAATCAGCCTTTGTTAATGCCTTGCCATTCTTATCCTTAAACGCATCTACAACTTTACTTGCATGTTTTTTTGCTTCATCTTCTGTTTTTCCATCTTTTAGTGCCGCTTCGTACTGTTGTGATTGCACATCTGTTAAGAATTGTTCAGTATTATTCCCTATTTCGATCTTTCCAACCATAGAATTTGCCTTTTCAGCTGAAGCGATAGCTATACCGTCCCTACCTTTATCAGTAAGTGTTCCATTACTATGCATTATGTTAGCTTTTTTGTAAGCATTTATATCAGCTGATTTTGATGCCGAATCAAATCCTGCAAGTGCTTTTGCTCTTGCCACATAGCCACCTGCCGATCCTGCTTCTTTTATATCTACTGACAATGCAGCTGTATCCGCTGCTGATTTAGTTCCTGCTTGACTTGCAAGAGCATGAACACCTTTTTCTCCCCCACCCATTGTATTAATTGCTGCCATATCACTAGCCGCTTTACTCTCAACTCCACTTTGCGCAGATAGTGAAGCAAAATTTCCTCCTTGAACTGCTTGAGCGTGTCTATATCCTTTTGCTGTTCCCTCCAACGAGTGCATTGCTTGATTTGCAGTAGCATTTTGAGCACCTTGATAATTACCCATAACTTCTTTTATCTTTTTAGCAGCTTCTTCTCCACCTTCTTTTAGTGATTTAATTAATTCATCCCCACCAGCTTTAAATACATCTTTTAAGGCTTGAGCTTGAGCGGATTGTCCAGCAGCACTTGCACTTGCATTTGCAACATCGGTTTTCACTGATGCCTCAACACCACCTTTAGTTGCAATACTTGCTGCCATAGATTGTTGCTGAGACATCTCTCCTGCCATAGCATTTGTTTGATATATATCTTTTTGTACTTGTTTATTTCTATCAATAGCCATACCTTTACCAGCTAATCCGTCTTGTTCTGCACCTGCCACACTTTTATTGGCACCAAGGAAGTCTGTGCTTGTTTTTTCATTTTCCAAGTTTGTCAAAGAATCTATTGCACTTTTGTTATTTTTCAAGGCATTTTGTAGTTTATTAACTTGTGCTTTATCAACTTTGTGTTGTTTTATAATTGGTGTAGTTTTTACATCTTCTTTTCCGTGTAAGTATTCTTGCTTTGCAGCCTCATTTCTTTCTGAAATAGCCGATTTGTGTTTTTCCCCAATCTGCTCTTTGTGCTTTTGCTTTATCACTTTGATCACTATAATTAAAACTTTTGGATTCTTCTTGAAGAGACTTAATTGTTTCATCTGCTTTTTCTTTCCTTGTTTTTCCAGCTACTCCGCCACCACTCGTAATAGTAGTGCCTTTTGCTGCAGCTTTTAAGTCTTTACCTAATTTGGCTTGTTCTGCTTCTAAAATCTTTTTAGCATTAGCCTCTTCAGTAGTAAATGTAGAACCAGATACTGTTTTCTCAAGATTACTTCCCCATTTCTCAGTCATTGCTCCTGTGTTTGCCACACTTTTCATCATCCCTGCTAAACCTTCAACCCTAGCAGCTTCTGTTAGTTGAGCAAATCCAGCTTCTGGACTTCCTGCTTTACCCATCATATTCTGATAACTTTGAGCCCCACCAATTTGTCCTGTAAGTTGTTTATTATCGTTGTTTGCCATCATATCCATTAGGGAAAGAGGTTTTTTATTTTGTTCGGCTTTGATTTGGCTTTCTAGGTCTTTGCTTTTTTCAAAAGATTTGGCTCTGTCTGCTGTGCTAGTAAGATTATCATAGCCATCATTTTCTTTTTTTAAATCTGATTCAAGTCCAGCAATCTTTGCCTGGTCAGCCTTAGAACCAGTAAACCCTCCCAAATCTCTCCCACCAAATTGTCCTGCCATATTATTAGCATGAGCAACAGCACTTGTGGTTTTTTCTATAGCTCCTACATGAGCAGAATTTTCTATTGCTTGTGCTCCAAGTCTATTTAAAGCAACAGCATCTCCACTCATTCCCCCAACCATTCCTGCTCCTGCAGAGATACCACTAGCTATCGCATGAGCAGAGTTTCCAGTTGCTCCAACTTGAGCATTTGTACTTATTTGTTTTTGAGCAGTTATCATAGCTCCACCTGCTTGGTTTTGAAGAGAACCAGCATTTGTCATAGCTACTGCACCTTGAGATACTTGTCCCATTTGAGCTTGAACTTTATTATAGTAGTCTGTAGCTCCTATAGTTGGTTCAAAATCATTACCAAACATTTGTTTTAGTCGTGACATTGCTAGTTTGTCTTCTTTTAGTTTTGCTACAGCTGCATCTCCACCTTGTTTTAGAGCAGCTGCATCTTGTGCAGTACCTAAAGCATTACCCATATACTTACCACCAACACCAGATATTGCTCCGATGAAATGTTTTTTGACCAACTTATTTCATAAAATGAAAGTGTGAAAATAAAGACTCACGAGAAAAGCTTAAAAGTGTAGATAAAAAAATATGATGAATATATATGTATATATAATTAGGATTATATATAAACTGTTAATTATTGGTCAAATATAAGTATGGTTATATTAATTGATTATTGACTTATGCTATCAGATAAAGTATAATTGTACTTATATAAATTAGATTAATTTAGTAATAATTATAATCTAAGTAATAGTAAGGACTAAAATGAATATAAATAATCTATCTGATCAACAAATTATAGAGTTTATTGCCACTAACATTGAAAAAAAAAGATTGTCTAAAAATATTTCATCTGAACAATTAGCAAAAGATGGTGGTTATAATATGCAAACATATAGCAATTTTATAAACCAAGGGACAAATATTAAAATAAAAACTGTTATTCAAATACTGCGAGGACTGGAACAGTTAGATATTTTACAAACACTATTTGAACATAAAGAGCAATTTTCGCCAATAAAAGCATCTATAATAGAGGCACCTAAAAAAAGAGTGCATCGTAAGAAACCTATAACAATAACAAAATGGGGAGATGAGATATGATAGGGATAATAGATGTCAAAATTTGGGGTACAACAATAGGAAAACTAGGATATGGAGAAGAACAATCGGAATTTGCCACTTTTGAATTTGTTCCTGAAATGCTAAATACGGCACAATCCCTATCGCCATTAAAAGCGCCTAACAATACTGCTTTGCATACCTTTTCAAACATTAGCACAAAAACATTCCACGGTTTGCCAGGTTTTATTGCCGATTCTTTACCTGATAAGTTTGGTAGTCAATTAATTGATCAATATTTTGCAAGTAAAGGTATTGAATTTGAGGCAATTACTGCATTGGATAGGTTGCTTTATGTTGGTAATAGATCAATGGGTGCTTTGGAATATGAACCAGCAACGGTATTGTCAAAAAAGACTACAAATATTCAGCTTGATTTACAAAGCTTATATCAATTAAGTGAGATGGTTGTTAATAATAAAAAAGATTTTGCAAAAAAACTGGGTGATGCAGATAGAGAACAAGCCATAACACTACTAAGAGTTGGTTCTAGTGCAGGTGGGGCAAGGTCTAAAGTATTAGTTGCAATTGATAGTGATGGAAAATTATATGATGGCACTATTGAACAAGCAAAAGATTGCAAATATTATCTATTAAAGTTTGATTCAAATTCCAATAGCGACAGGGATAAAAAAGACCCAAAAGGGATGACAAGAGTTGAATACATATATTCATTGATAGCCAAAAAATGTCAAATAGAAATCCCTAATACTTCATTTATAGAAATTGGTGATGACTTTCATTTTCTTATTGAAAGATTTGATAGGATTAAAAAGGAGAATGGGAAATTAGACAAAGTACATTATGTTTCATGGTGTGGAATTGAACATTATCACCGTGATGAAACAGGTGCTTTTAGTTATGAACAGCTGATATTAACAGCACGAAAACTGGGACTAAAACAAGGTACCATCACAGAAATATTCAAAAGAGCTATTTTTAATATTGTAGGGAGAAATCAAGATGACCATACAAAGAACTTTGGCTTTTTAATGGACCGAGATGGAAATTGGAAGTTGTCTCCCGCTTTTGATATGACATATTCTTGTGACCCAACAGGAAAATGGACAAAAGGGCACCAAATTAGACTTGGTGGCAAACAAGATGGTTTTATAAAAGAAGATATTGTAACTTTTGGAAAATACTGCAATATTACCCAAAAGAAAGCTTTGGAAATCCTAGCAACAACGAAGGAGAATTTTCAATCTTTTAAAGATTTAGCAAAACAATATACAATAAGCGATGAATTGACAAATACTATTTGGGAAAATTTACGGACAGAGATATAAAAAATAACAATCACATTAACAAGTGAACAAAAGAAGCTATTTTTGAAATTAGCTCAAAACAATAAGACTTCAATTGAAAGCCTTATTATAGAAGCTTTCAAAGATTTTATTGAATTGAAGATGAAAAAGTAGCTCGTGCATATAACTTATATTTTAGAGCCACTTGCAAATTCAAACAAATGATTATAAACAGTTTCAATCATCATCTTTTCACTTTAAAAATAACCATTTACAGGGAGTAAATAGTGATTTTTAAAGTGAAAATCTAATAATTGCTACTATTCATACTCAAAATCTTTGA
>CAMCYD010000136.1 GCA_945883785.1 Helicobacter pylori PMSS1 | reverse complement strand
GGATAAACTTGATGTGATTGAATGTTTTCAATATAAAAATAATAATTTAAAAGTCGGAGAGATACTCCAAAAACAAAAAGATATTTATGACAACCTAGGCATTGAAATACCTAGCTCGTTATGAGTTGGCGGGAATGCAGGATGTAAGTGATAAAAATTGGGACAAAAGAACTAGAATATCAAAAGCAAAAAGTGAGCTAGATAATTTAAAATCAAAAGAGACTATTTCCAATAAAGATTTCAATAGCAAATCTACTTTAAATAAAGTTGCGGAGCTGTATTTTTCTACTGGTGTTGAAAACTCACAGTGGAACAAAGAACTATATGATATGTATAAATTATATGTTCATGATTTAATAGGTACAAAAAAAGTCACTGATATAAAAAAATTGCAGATTGATTTGGTACATAAATCAATGTTGACATCTGGCAAATCAAAACAAACTATAAATGGCTGTAGCCCAAGAACTATAAGAAAAGTTATCATCCAAGCATTGAAGCCTGTAATGAATTATGCACTTGAAAATGGTCTTATTGAAAAATTACCTACATTTCCAGATATTAAGCCATCGAAGAAAAAGAAAAAAGTTTCAGAAGCTGGTGTAAAATTGGCTACATTGTATAGGACTATTATGGGAATGTATAAAGATGATCCATTTTATAGAGCTTTATTTTTATTTGCATTATATGGTAGAAGATGGAACGAAATTAGAACTTTGTATTGGAGTGATATAGATATTCTTAATAACACTTATACTATTAGAGCAGAGAATAATAAGATTGATGAAGAGCAAACTTATGACTTGCCTGAACCAATCAGACAAGCACTTTCCGAGATACAAGAAACTGTAGATGGTTTGATTTTTAAATCACCAATAACCAATAATGAACTGTATCCACCTAAAAAACAATTAGCAAGAATAAAAGAGATGGCAGGTATTCCTGAACTTACAATGCACTACTTTAGACATATACTTGTATCAGCAATGGGTGAGATGGGAACTGCGACTACTATATTATCAGCTTCATTGGGGCATACCAATTTAAATACTGTTAATCAATTTTATCTAAGTGCGAATCATACAAAAGCTTCACAAATAGCAAATGACACAATCAAAGGGATTACAAATCAATTGGAATAATACTCTAGTCTACACCTTGACATTTTTAACCTATTAGGTTAATATTACAAATAATAAAAGGCATTAAATGGAAAAAAGAATCGCTCACTACAGTTTGGAATCTATAAAAAAATTGATACTTGATGAGCAATATTTTATAACACAAACTGCAAGAATTGATTATATCAATCTTGGTTTTAGCGATGATGAAGTTTTAGAGGTTATTTGTAGCTTAGAATCAAAAAACTTATATAAGTCTATGACTTCTTTGCAAAATAACACTATTTGGCAAGATGTATACCATAAAAAAATAAATGGTATTGATTTATACATTAAGCTTCAGATAACACAAAATGCTATTATAATTTCTTTCAAGGAGAGAACATGACCAATTGTCCTATTTGTAATGGAAATATTGAATTTACAACGAAACCTATTGTTTATAATTACAGAAATCACAATCTAACAATAAATCAATCTGGACATTATTGTTCACAATGTAATGAGAGTTTTTTATCTCCAAAAGATATAAAAGCCACAAAAAAAGAGATTATAGATTTACAAAGAAGCATTGACCATTTGCTTACAACTAATGAATTAAAAAAAATTAGAAAAAAAATCAACCTTACACAAGAGGATGCTGCTGCATTATTTGGTGGAGGCATAAGAGCATTTCATAAATATGAAACCGCAGAAGCTACACAAAGTAAACCGCTTGATATTTTACTTCGTCTCATAGATTCCAATAAAATATCGCTAGATGATGTAAGAAGAGTTGCTGTTTGAGCTTGTAAAATAAACTGTGTAAGTTCACCAGTTACCCAATAATCTTCATATATAAAAACAGTAAGAATGCCAAGCACTCGAGCTATCGTATGTTGAAATTTAAAACAATACTCTATAAATTTAGTTTTTCAAAAAGTGTATATTCTTCATTTTTTATATTCCTCTTTTGGATGTTCCAATACAAAACTTTCTAAATCTTTCCATTTGGATTGTTTTAATTTATGATTTAGATCATCAATCTTTTGTGTATATCTTGCTCTAGTTGCATTTATTATCTCATCCCAACTTTTAGGCACTATTGTTAATCCATCAGTTTCAAGACTACCCATTGTAAAAACATTTTCTGTTTTAGTATCTGATATAGCAGTTGCATAGATTTTCTTTTTCTCTCCAACACCGTATTTTTTATTGATTTCAGATAGTGTTTTTACATACTTATCCATTATCTCATTCACAATCTTTTGACTAATTTTAACCTTTGGCTTTTTAAGCTCGATGATATAAATGATATTATTTTTTTCAATAGGTATAAATATATCAGGTACTTTATTTGTTTTATGTTCACTAATAATTTCTTCTAGCTCATCAGAATCAAATTGATACATTTCCTGTTCTATTAAAATCGTTTTTAGTGATACATCACTAGATATCTCTTTATAAGTAATATTTTCAAAATCTTCTCCAAAGATCCATAAATTTTTATCTACTACATGATGAAGCATAGTTCTTTCTTTAACTGAGCCTCTTTTTTTGCCATTTACAAGCTCTGAAAAAGTATTTAAGAAATCAACTCGTTTGATATACTTCTCTTTTTCTGATATAGCTCTTATGATTCCGTAGTTTTCCTCTACATATCGTATCTTATCGCTATCATCTTGCTTTAGTTTCAAGATAGTTCCAATATTACTTAGATAACTCTCTGGAGCTTCTCTAAGTAGTGTATCTATAAGATTTGCAATAATTGACTTTATATCATCAGATATATTTTTCCCACCAAATTTTTCTATAAAAGGCAACATAACAGCATGATAAGCTCTTGTAGTGATTTCATCTTGACTTAATTTTAAGAATCTAAGATATTGATCCGATACAGTATCAATCTTACTTTTGTAGATATTTATCAATACACTTTCTAAATAAAATGTTATCTCTGCTCTTAGCTTTTTGACAATCTTATCTGTAAGTACATTGCTATAATCATCGCTATCTTCTATGTAATCAATATTGTCAAAATATTTCGATTTCACTATGATTGAGTGGTTTTGTTTGAAGCTTGAAAATGCAAGTTTATTTTTTCCTGATGGTGCGATTGCTTTTAATATATTTTTATCATCGAAAAAAAGTACATGTTTTTGTCTATCAGACTTGAGTTTAACTTGGTCATTCCAGATATAAAAATCCACACTAAAAGTGTAACTTAAATCTTCATTTTCTACTGTAACTTTATGATCTTTGATAACTTTTTCAGTATATTGTTCTATTATGATCAAATCATTATTTACATATATATTTATACTTTTAGAAGCTATTCTATCTGCAAAAAAAGAGATGATTTCATTTTTGATGTCATCTATATAATTTTCAATATTTTCTTCTTCTATATTTAACTGTTCTTTTGATAAATCTTTAAATTGAATCAATGTAGTGTAAGGCTGTTTGATTTTGGTAGTAATTTTTTCAGTTGTTGTGTCATTGAAAATTTTAATCTTTTCTCTATCTTTACATTGAAAAGAAATTTTATTGACTTGCTTCTCTTTCTTTGTGTATATCGCAACATTATCTGGTGATTTTGTCAAAGTTAGATATGTGTATCTTCCTTTTCCTCTTCTTCCATAGTTCGTTTTTTCTTGTTTTGTCGAAACTCTATATTGACAAAAAACATTTTCAAATTCACTAGGATCTGTCGGAATACCATCACCATCATCAGCGATATCAAGACAAAAATATTCATGCATTAATCCCAAAGAACCTTTGTTTTTTTCAACATAGACATAAATATAAATATTTTTACTCTTTGCATCTATGGCATTTGCTACTGCTTCTCTGATAGCAGAATCAGACTTTTTAATATCATTTTTAATAGTTTTAAAAGTTACTTTTGTATCAAATGTTCCCATAGCATATACCTCAGATTTGATTTAATAAATTAACTATTACAGCTGAAAATTCTGAATATTTCATCTTACCATCATTATCGATATTTGATTTACTTTGATAAAAATTTAATAATTGAGTTTTATCCTCAGGCTGAAAAATGATGGGAGTTTTACCATCAACATCATAAAATATACCAAGAAGTTTTGCTTTCCGATAATCTTTTAAAATTTTTAAATTCAAATTATCAATTGTAGTTACAGCAGGATCATTTAGACCATTTATATTTCCTATAAAATCATAAGAAAAATTACTTTCACAATCCATATATAAAGGAGATATTGGTAATATTTTATTACTTCTATAATTATTACAATGCCTATACTCTTCAATCTGCTTGTGCCTTGACGGAGGTTGATTTCCTTCACAAGATGCAATTAAATTAGTGTATTCAATTTTTAATGCTTCATTATTTAATCTTGTACATTCTTCTCTTGTTATTATATGTTCAATTTCTGTTCTTGTGGAAGTATCTATTCTTTGTTGACAATAACAACAAATATATCCTTGCTCTTCAACTAAACTTTCTTTTAAATGTCTTTTTTCGGGATTCATTAAATTATCCCAAGATGGTTGCCATTCATCATTAGCTAAATTTTTCCAATCAATTATTGATTCTGGTTCTGCCTGCTTTACAATATATTTCATCGACCAAGAACTTTCATTCTCTCAAGAATTGCGTTTGCTCTTATAAATTCTGGTTCATCTATATTAAAAAATTCTTCATCATGTTCTTGAGCAAGTTTTAAAATTTCATTTTTTTTCTGTACTGCTTGCTCAAAGTCTTTTTCAGAAATAATGGCAAAATATTCATCTAACAATTTATCAACCTCAGAATTTCTTTCATCCACTCCCATAACTTCATTTAGAATTGAGTTTACATCTCTACCAAAAGTACTTTTAGGTGGTTCATATATCTCAATAATATTATTCATATTTTTTAAGATAAAAATATGTTTTTTACTAATATTTTTCAAAATATTTACAGAGTGAGTTGTCATTAATGTATAATCTTCGTTTTTATCATTTAACTGATTTATTAATTTATTTTGCCAACTAGGATGTAAATATGTATCTGGTTCATCGAGTAAAAATAAACTTTCCTCTAAAGTTGTAAGCTCTTTTATTCCAATTACGGTTATAAGTTGTTTTTCTCCTTCGCTTAAAGCTTTATGATTTACAATGTTACTTCCTTTTGTGAAGATAGTTTCAACATCTTTTAAAATACCTTTTGAAGATAGAGAAAGAAAATTCTTAAATAAATTTGTTTCATTCCCAATTTCATAAATAAAGTCATTTACTTCTTCAAAATCAATCAAAAATTCGAATGATCCACTTTTAAATCTGTAAGGCACTCTCATACAATATCTCAATAAGTCACTACTACCAATAGTAATTTCAATTTTTTCAATATTTTTTAAAATATTTTCTATATTTTCACCATGAGCTTGGTATAAATTTTGTTTTGTAATTGTAAGTAAATCTTGTATATCTAATAGTTCCGTCAAGTGAATTTTAAAATTTTGATCAAATGAATTTATTTCTTCAATAAGTTTTTTATCAAATAGCTTTACTTTGAATTTCATTTGAAAATTTTCATTTTTTTCTATTTTGAAATTACCCCTTAAAAACTCTTTATGTCTATCCAAATCAGAACATATAAGACTAGAAAGTATAAATTTAAAATGTTTGTCTTCAAGATACAAAAAAGGAGATTCTAAACATTTACCAAAATTAAATATTCTTTTTAGTCGTTCACTACTTCCTGAATAATATGCAATAATATTATCTGGGAATATATCTAAAATAGAAGCTTCTCCTAGATATTTATACACTTTTTTTTCTTTTATTTTTTCATTATTTATTACTTTTTCTATACTAATACATATTGTAAAATCATTTATATTTTGTATTTCTATATTATACTACCCCAAAACTACTAGACAACTTTTTTCAAATCTAAATTCTTTTCCTGACCTGTTACCTTACGAAACATATAAGTTACAATTACCTCCACTAACTACAAGATTTTCATCAGATTCATCTCCAATTTTTTCATAACTTTT
>CAMCYD010000135.1 GCA_945883785.1 Helicobacter pylori PMSS1 | reverse complement strand
GTTTGTGTTTCACAGATAATTCCTTAAACTTTAGTAGTTGATTGTTTATTGTATCTAGGTCTTGATTTGAACAAAATTTGAACCAAATTTGAAATAAAAAGATCAACTAATTTTTAAGGGTATTCCTTTACTATGCGAATTCGCCTTTTTTCTAAAATAAAAAAAGTCAATGCTATTAATGAAGCTATCACAATTATTGACCAAATAGCATTCCAAACAAATATTCTTTCTTTAAATGCAGCAGTAGAAGCAGCAACCGCTGGTGAAGCTGGAAAAGGATTTGCAGTTGTTGCTCAAGAAGTTAGAAACCTTGCTACTCGTTCAGCAGATGCAGCAAATGAGATTAAGAAGCTAGTGTCAAATGCAACACAAAAAGCAAATAATGGTAAACAAATAGCCGATAAGATGATAAGTGGTTATGCAAATTTGAATAATAATATCGAACAAACTATCAATTTAATCAAAGATGTAGAGATGGCTTCTAAAGAACAACTACAAGGTATCAACCAAATCAATGATGCCGTTGCAAGTCTTGACCAACAAACACAAAGAAATGCGATGATAGCATCACAAACTCATGATGTAGCAAGTGAAACAGATACTATCACTAAACTTGTAGTTGCAAATGCGAATGAGAAAGAGTTTATCGGGAAAAATGAAGTTAAAGCGAAAACTATGGCTCATCAAAAATATAATCAAGTACCTGCAATAAAACCCATTACTAACAAAACTGTCGCTAAAACTACCTCTTCAAAAGGAACAATGCAACCAGTCGTTGCATCAAAAAATGACGATGATGAATGGGCAAGTTTTTAAACTCCTCCTTATTAAGACTTAGTTTAATCTTCTGAAACAAAAAAGGATAGGTAATTAGAGCCACTTGCAAAATCTTTGAATTTGCAAGTGGCTCTGCATAGTAATCATATGTCATACCTTTTTTGTAAATTTTTATTATCTTTTTGTGCTTTTTGAACAAAGTGACCTTGAACAAAATCTACATCATATTTTTTACAATATTTAAACTCCTCTAAAGTTTCAACACCCTTAACAATCACTTTAATATTTAAGTCATGTGCTAATGTAACAATTGATTGAAGTATAATTTGTTTCTTTTTATCCGTTGATATAAATTTAATAAAAAAATCATTTACTTTTAAAAAATTAGGGTTGCTATCATAAAGTAATTCAATATATGAAGTACCACAACCAAAATCATCAAGAGCAATTTTAAACCCTTCACTTTTGTAATTTTCAAGTACTTTAGTTAATTCTGATGTAGTTTGAATATTTCCTTTTTCACTTATTTCAAAACAGATTGATTTTTTCTTTAATTGTAATCTTTCTAAAATTTTCGTTGTATTTCCCCTGCTGTAACTTTTATCAAATAAAATACGATTGTCTAAATTATAAAACATAATAATATCATCAATGTCAATATCAATAAATTTATACAAAGCTTTACTTCGTAATAATAAATCAGTATTGTAAAGTTCATTCTTTTCAAATGCTTTATTGAAAAAATCTAAAATTGTTTTAAATCCAAGTTTGTCAGTGTCTCTAAGAAATGCTTCAACTGCAAAAAGTTTTCCACTTTTTGTAGCAATAATTGGCTGAAAAGCAAAATCAAGTTTTGCTACAAGATTTAACCACTCTTTGTCTATTCTCATAATTTGTTTGATTCCTATCCTAATAAGTTAGAATTATTTTAACAGACAGGATATCTAATAACTATTACACATTAATTACCAAGAACTCATTTTAAACTCTATCGTCTTCTATAGCTTAAAGCTTCTAAAATATGTGATTTGTGAATATTTAAATTTTCTTCCATATCAGCTATAGTTCTTGCTACTTTTAAGACTTTATTGATAGCTCGGAAAGAGAGAGAAAACTGTTGCATAGCTCTATCAAGAATAGTTTGTGAATCAGTATCTAAAATGCAGTATTTTTTGATATCTTCTTCGCTTAATTTTCCATTTAGTTCTTTTTGCCCTCTCCTTTTTTGAGCTAAAAAAGTTCTCAAAACTATTTCATGCATCGTCTTAGAGTCAATATCTGGTTTGTCATCTATTGAAACTTCCCCCATCGTTACTATCAAATCTATCCTATCTAAAAATGGGTCTGAAAGTCTATTTTTATATCTTTTTATTTCAATTTCATTGCATCTACATTCTTTTGAGCGACTAAGAAGATTTCCACATGGACATGGATTCATAGCACTTATAAAAAGAAATTTTGTATCATATTTTATCTTTGTGTTGACCCTTGAAACCAAAATGCTATGGTCTTCAAGTGGTTCTCGTAATGCTTCAATGATATCTTTACTAAAATGAGGAAGTTCGTCAAAAAAAAGTATTCCATTGTTGCAAAGGGCAATTTCACCTATTTTGGTTCCACCCAATATTGAAGCCTTTGTGCTCGTATGATGTGGGCTGATAAAAGTTCTTGTCGGTTTAAAATCTGGCTCTTTTGTAGCAAGTGCATCTATTTTTGCTTTTTCCAAAATCTCTTCAAGATTCATAGGGGGCATAATATACTGCATTCTTTTTGTTATCATCGATTTCCCACATCCTGGACTTCCCTCAAAAAGGATATTATGATTTCCAGCTGTACTTATTAATGCTCCCCTCTTTGCTATTTTTTGACCTTTTACATCACTAAAATTAAGTTTGTATTCACTATCAAAAAAGTATTTTTCTTCATTGACTTCTAAAAATGGATATTCAAAACTTCTATTATCAACTTTGTATTTCTCTTGTATCTCAATTACTTTCGTCGTAAAAAATTCTATTGCTTCGCTTAAATTTTGGGCAGCAAAAATAGTAATATTTGGTATTTTGGATATTTTATCTACTGATTCTTTGGGGATGAGCACATTTTTTATTTTTCCTTGTTTTGCCAAAGAAAGTATCAAAATAAATATCGAGCTTGTATCTTTAAATGTCCCATCAAGTCCAAGTTCACCAAAAACAAAAAAGTCTTTAAAATCAACTTTTTTGTCATTTAAAGCTATTAAAAGTGCCATTGCACCATCAAGATGACTCCCTTTCTTTGTGACCTCACTTGGACTTAGATTGATGGTGATTTTTTTCGGTGGGAATTTAAATTCATTGGTGAGAAGCGATGATTTTATACGGTCTTTTGACTCCTGAATTGCATTATTTCCCAAACCAACGATTGAAAAACTCGGCAAACCAATCGTAAAAGTGGATTCGATATCGACAACTATCGCATCGATTCCATCAATTGTTGCACACTTGAGATTTGTCATCTTTTTCATTTTTATCCCTCGTAAAGTTTATAAGAGATGATAACGAAATAATTTGATAATAATGAATAATCTGTCAATTTGACATACTATATTCATATTGGAGAGCCACTTGCAAATTCAAAGATTTGAATTTGCAAGTGGCTCTGGAGATTAATTAGTTGGAGACACTTACCTGAAATTGTTGGGTGATGAATGGTTGTGTTGGTTTAAATTCTATCATTTTCAATTTCTTGATTTTTCTCTTTTGTACCACTTTGTGGTGCCTGAAAATAGTACCCTTGCGAGTAATCAATTCCAAGTTCTTGCATAACTTTGAAAATTGCTTCATTTTCTACAAACTCTGCGATTGTTTTGATACCAAGTTTTTTCGCAAAATCCACAATAGTAGAGACTACAATTTTTGCATTTGGGTCCGTTGTGATATTTTTTATCAAACTACCATCAATTTTAAGATAATCAACATTGAGTTTGAGGATATATTCAAAGTTACTATAGCCACTTCCAAAATCATCAATTGCTATCTTGCATCCAAAGGATTTTAGTTTTTTAATAAATCCACTTACCGTCTCATAGTTTTGGATTGATTCACTCTCAACAATTTCAAATACTACCCTTGAGCCTATTTGGAATTTTTCAAGGAGCGTAAATATAAAGCTATTCATCTCTTTATTCACTATATCTTCCATAGTAAGATTGATAGAGAATTCACAAGTTTTGTTTTGAAAATACTCAAAACTTTTTTCAATCATCATTTTTGTGATACTAGAATACTGTTTTGTTTTTTTGGAAATTTCTAAGAAGAAGTAAGGAGATATTATTTTTCCATCATCCTCAATAAGTCTTACAAGTGATTCATATTTCTCAAATGCTTGGCTTTGATTATTGACAATAGGTTGAAAATAAGGGACAATTTTTCCAGATAAAAGAGCTTTTTTTATCTTTTTACTCCATAAAATATTATCTTTATAAGTATCATTCAAGGAGATATCTTCACTATAAACCACCACATCTTTATTTTCTATCCTAGCAACTTTCAGTGCTACATCAGCTGTTTGAAAAAGAAAGAGTGCTTTTTCAAAAGAGACTCCAACTGAAAAATTGAGATTGATATTTTCTTCATCTATGACAATATGACTTTTAGAAACATCGCAAATCAATGTTTCTAAATGGTTCAAAAAAATCTCTTTTTGAGAATCTGGAGCAAAAAGTGCATATTCATCCCCTTGCAATCTATACAAACTAAAAAAAGCATCACTATTGTTTTGTTGCATCAAACTTCCAAATTTTGTGATGATTTTATCCCCTATTTTGTGTCCGTAAAAATCGTTCAGTATTGAAAAACTATCAATATTAAAAATTGCTAGTGCTGGATTTGATGCTTTTTCTATATCACTGTTGAGTCTATTTCTATTTCCAAATCCAGTTAAACTATCACTATTTGCTAGCTTTTCAATCATTCTTTGATGGTCTATAATCTCTGTAATATCGTATCGTACGGCGATATATTCCTTAATATTTCCATTTTCATCTAAAATAGGAACGATTGTGGAATCTAACCAATAATCTCCATTTTTCCCCCTATTTTGTAAAACACCATGCCACACTTGTTTTGAAGATATCTTATTCCACATATCATCAAATAGTTCTGGTGGAGTATCTGGATGTTTTAAAATATTGTGATTTTTACCGATGGCTTCCTCTGCTTTATATCCTGAATTGATACAAAAAAGTTTATTGACATATGTTATTCGCCCTTTTAAATCGGATTTTGAAACAATACTAGATTCATCCATCGCCAATTTATAGCTCTCAAATAAAGAGATTATTTTTTTTAATTCAAGTTCTATCTCCTTTAATGGTGTAATATCATGTACAGTGCCAACAGATTTGACTGGATTGTCATCTTTATCAAAATAACTTTCACATTGTTCCTCTACATATTTGATACGACCATCTTTCATTAAAAGTCGATGTTGGATAATATACTTTTCTTGTATTATTAACGAATGTGCATAGGCATTATTGACAAAATCTCTATCTTGCGGATGTATAGCATATAAAAAATTCTCATAAGTTGGCTCAAAAAGTTTTGGATCTAATTCAAAAAGTTTATAAATCTCATCAGACCAATAGAGTTCATTTGAACTTAAATCAAGTTCCCAATTCCCTATATGAGCAAGTGATTGAGCAGTTTTGAGTCTTTGCTCATCTTTTTGAGCTTTTAAAAGATTGTTTTCATTGTCTGAAATATCTATAATATAGCCAATAAAATGGGTAATTTCATTGTGTTCATTGTAGATAATAGTTGTAGTATCTTTGACCCATCTGTAATGGGAGATACCATTTTTAATCCTGTAAGGTTGATGCGAAAAAGAGTTTTCTTTTTTTATACAAGCGATAGCTACCTCGTCAAAAACCATTTGCAAATCATCTTTATGGACAAGATGAGCATATACTAATTTACCAGATATAAAATCTTGAGGTTCATATCCAAAATTATCTTTTATGTTATTTGATACAGCTTCGACACTCCAATTAGCATCATTTTTCCATATAAAAGATACCATAGGTCCCTTATTGAAAAAATCACTATTTACAAAAGGTTTGTACTTATTGAGCTCATTATTGTCCATTGTTTTCCTTATAAAATACCCAATAGTATCTCTCACTCTTTGTTGCATTCACTTTCCACTCCTCGTAATAATTATTTACATAAGAGCCACTTGCAAATTCAAAGATTTTGAGTATGAATAGTAGCAATTATTAGATTTTCACTTTAAAAATCACTATTTACTCCCTGTAAATGGTTATTTTTAAAGGGGAAAGATGATGATTGAAACTGTTTATAATCATTTGTTTGAAT
>CAMCYD010000134.1 GCA_945883785.1 Helicobacter pylori PMSS1 | reverse complement strand
TGAAAATAGTCAAAATATTAAGTCAAAAGAAGTGAAATAAGATGTTCTCCTCTTTTTTTATAAAACGACCAGTATTTGCTTCAGTTATGTCGATTATCATTGTGATGGCTGGAATTATGGCAATGTTCAATCTCCCTATCGAGCAATATCCAAGGGTTGTCCCACCACAAATTTCAGTGACTGCTATCTACCCAGGGGCGAGTGCAGATACTTTAGCAAAAACAGTTGCTGCTCCTATTGAAGAGCAGATAAATGGTGCTTCAAATATGATTTATATGAACTCAGTCTCTGAAGATAGTGGTAGGGTGATTATCAATGTCTTTTTTGAAGTGGGGACAAATGCAAGAGATGCAAAAATAGATGTCAATAATCGAGTCCAAGCAGCTTTATCAAAACTTCCAGAACAAGTCCAAAGACAAGGTGTCGTGGTCAGTGAAAAATCTCCAAGTATGCTTCAAGTTATTATGTTTCATTCTCCAAAAAAAACTTACGATGTAACTTATCTTTCAAATTATGCTTTAATGAATATTGTTGATGACCTGAAACGGGTAAAAGGTGTCGGGGATGCTATGATTTTTGGGGCAAAAGATTATGCGATACGAGTTTGGATTGACCCACTGAAACTTTCAAAATACGGACTTACTACGACCGATTTGATAAGTGCGATTAAAGAGCAAAATGCTCAATATGCAGCTGGGAAAATAGCAGAAGAGCCTATCAAAAACAAACAAATGTTTACTTATACTATCCAAACTCCTAGCCGATTTTCAGATGTGAAAGAGTTTGGAGAGGTGATAATTAGAGCAAACAGTGATGGGAGTAATCTAAGGTTAAAAGATGTAGCAACAATAGAGCTTGGAAGTCAAAAATACAATATGACAACAAAACTCAATGATGCTCCAGCTATCCCTGTCGCTATCTTTTTACAAAGTGGAGCAAATGCTTTAGAAACTGCAAAAGCGGTTGGAAAAGTTTTGGAAAAATCAAGTGTTAATTTTCCACAAGATTTAACTTACAAAATCCCTTATGATAGTACAAAGTTTGTTGAAATCTCTATTAAAGAGGTTATCAAAACATTTATAGAAGCGATTGTTTTGGTTATGTGCATCATCTTTTTATTTTTACAAAATTGGAGAGCGACCCTTATCCCTATTTTAGCAGTTCCTGTTTCTATCATCGGGGCTTTTGCAGGGATGTATATGTTTGGCTTTAGTATCAATCTTCTTACCCTTTTTGGATTGGTTCTGGCTATCGGGATCGTTGTCGATGATGCGATTATTGTGATAGAAAATGTTGAAAGACATATGAGCGAGGGGATGACTCCAAAAGAGGCTGCATTTAAAGCGATGAGTGAAGTTTCTAGTGCTTTGATTGCTATTGTTTTGGTACTTTCGGCTGTATTTATCCCAGTTGCTTTTATGGGTGGACTAACTGGAGAAATGTATAAACAGTTTGCTATTACGATTGTTATCTCTATCGTTATTTCAGGGTTTGTAGCCTTGACACTCACACCATCACTTTGTGCTTCCCTTCTTAAAAATGAACATACAAAACCGATGCGATTTTTTGTTTGGTTTAACAATTTTTTTGATTTTGCTACAAAAGGGTACTCGTATCTTGTCAAACAAACGATACGATATGCTTTCCTTACGATGCTTTTATTTGGTGGGCTTATCTTTGTTTCATACGATATGCTCAAATCACTCAAAACGGGATTGGTTCCACAAGAGGATCAAGGGACTATTTTCTTATTTAATTACAATCCACCCGGTGCTTCACTTAGTCGAACAGAAGCACTTACAAGTGAGATAAATAAAATAGTTCTCAGCGATAAAAATGTAGCAGATGTGATAACTTTAGCTGGACTTGATTTCGCTACTTTTAGCGAACGAACATTTGCAGCAGCGACGATTGTCAAACTCAAACCGTGGGATGAGAGACCAGAAAAAGAACAACATGCAAGTGCGATTTTACAAAGACTGGGCAAACAAACAATGGGTACAAGTGATGGATTTTCTTTTGGTGTTTTACCACCGCCTATTATGGGGATGAGTATTGCTGGTGGATTTGAGATGTATGTTCAAGATAGAAGTGGTGCGGGGACTGCGAATTTAAGTAAATATGTTGATTTATTGATAGAAACAGCGAGCAAACGACCAGAACTTCAAGGGGTAAGAACAACCCTCAATGCAAATATTCCTCAGTATAAAATGTCAGTAAATATAGAAAAAGTAAAAGCAAAAGGGGTGACTTTAACCGATATTTATGCCACACTCAATGCAAATCTAGGAAGTTTTTATGTCAATGATTTTAGTTTGTATGGACGAACTTATAAAGTGAATCTTCAAGCAAGTAGTGAGTTTAGAAAAGATGTGGAGGATTTGAAATATATCTATGTCAAAAATAAAAATGGGGAACTTCTGCCGATTAACTCTTTTGTGAGTATTGAAAAAACAGTTGGGGCTGATTTGGTTGAAAGGTTTAATCTTTTCCAAGCAGCAAAAATCTCAGGACAACCAGCGATGGGATATAGTTCTGGAGATGCCCTAAAAGCTATAGAAGAGGTGGCAAATGAGGTTTTACCACCACAATACACGATAAGTTGGATAGGCACTGCTTATCAAGAAAAAAGGGTAGCAAGTAGTAGTTCACAGGCTTTTATCTTAGGGATTGTGTTACTCTTTTTGATTTTAGCAGCCCAATATGGAAGATGGTTGCTTCCGATTTCAGTTATTATGGCTGTTCCATTTGCTATTTTTGGAGCGGTTTTGGCTACGGGACTGAGAGGATTGGAAAATGATATCTATTTCCAAATAGGACTTTTGGTACTTGCTGGACTTGCTGCTAAAAATGCTATCTTGATTGTAGAGTTTGCTTTACAAAAACAAAAAGAGGGGATGGGGCTTGTTGAATCAGCTATCGAAGCCTCAAAAATAAGACTTAGACCGATTATTATGACTTCATTAGCATTTACTTTAGGTGTTTTACCACTTGCTCTTAGCACGGGAGCAGGAGCTGGAAGTAGACATTCTATCGGAACTGGAGTTATTGGTGGGATGTTAAGTGCAACCTTTTTAGCAATTGTTTTTATACCACTTTTTTATATTTTGATTTCAAAGATTTCAAAAAGAAAATCTGAAATAGAGGAGGGGAATGAGATAATTTCTAAGATTATTTAAAAGCCACAATCAAGTATAGGCACTTATTTACGAGACAATAAGCCCTTTTTTGTACCATTTGGAGCAAAAAGCAAAAGGTATCGGGATAAACCAAAATAGCTTAAACTCTTTTTAGAGATTCATTGAGCTATAGCTATCACAAAGCAAACTAAAACATAGAAACTGTCATTGCGAGGCACGAAGCAATCCACGAAGCCGACTATGGATTGCTTCGTTCCTCGCAATGACATACAATATAAGCTTTAGTTTGCTTTTTGATGACAATACTTGCAAATTCAAACAAACGATTGAAACTATTCATACTCAAAATCTTTGAATTTGCAAGTGGCTCAGTTGGAGACGCTTATTGTGTATGGAGAAACTTTTGAAAAAGCATTTTGTGCTTATGATGAAGAGAGATATGTAAAAGAGTGGATTTCACTCTTTTACATATTTTTTGAAAATTTTATCAAACTCACCAGATTTTTTCATTTTATCTAGTTCTTTTTGCCACTTTTGTATCTCACTATCTGGAAATGCTTTATTAAAACCAATTGCATGTTGACTTTCTGCATAAGTTACTTCTATTTTTCTAAGAGATTTTACATTCAAATCTGAAAATTGTTCTGAATACAATTGAAATGGTATCAATGAAATGACATCTACTCTTTTCAAAATCGCTTTTTGAACCATAGTTTTTACATCTGGAGAATAATCAAAATCTGTAAAACCTAATTTTAAAAGATTTTTATGTTGAGAGAAATCTTTCACAACCCCTTGTTGATATTTTTTCGCATCTTCAACCGTTTTAATCACAACATTTTTATTATCTTTATGGGTAAAAAAATATGTTTTTGCAATAGCCATTGGATACACTAATTTGAACTTTTGAGCTCTTTCAGGAGTGTGTGCCATACTAAATAAAATTGCATTTGGTTCATTTTCTAAAGATTCCATCGCTCTAGCCCATGGAACAACTTCAACTTTCTCGTTTTTATACCCTAATCTTTGTAAAATAAGTTCCACAACCTCGACACTAAAACCTTTTACCTTTCCATTTTCTAAATAATTTTGTGGTGGTAAGTCTTCGGTCATAATATGAAATTGACCCCCAAATAATTGTGCTATAAATAGCAAATATACGGCTATATACTTCATTTTTTCCCCTTTGTAAATATTTGATAATATTATATGTAACTTTTATGTAATTTTAAATAAAACATATGTCATTTATGATATAAATATAAAAAGAAAACTTTTGGGAAAGAAATGAAAAGTAAAATTATTGATTTTTATCATAATGCAAAATTAATGTATATTTTGATTTTAGGCGGAATTGTGGGAGTATTCCTACCTGCGCTTGTTACTGGGTATATTTTAATCGATAAAAATCACAATTTAAAAATCACAAATCTAAAATCATTTGGACAAAATACCCTTGTAAATCTTTCAAGTTCATTACGAGGGCATCTTTGGGATTTGAGAGAAGACCTTGCCAAAGAACTTCTCCAAACAGTTATTTTGAATAGAGATATCAAATCAATTGCAGTCATTGATACAGAGACGAATAAAGTTTTTGCAAGTTCTACTAAACCAGCACTAGAAGGTGAAAACCTTATTATGTTTACAAAACCAATTACACATAATCAACAAACTATTGGTCTATTAAAATTAGTTGTTACAGACTATTATGTTTATGAAGATATTTATGCTCTTTCGAACCAGTTTATAATAATTTTTGTGAGTCAATTAGTTCTGAGTTTGGTGTTAATTTTTGGAATGTTATTTTATAAGGTTCTACAACCTTTGCGTAGACTCAATATGCAAGCTGAATTATTTGCAAAAGAAGATTTTTCAAAGAAATTTGTATGGTATAGAACTGATGAAATTGGTATTGTTGGAAAGAACTTTGATAATGCAAGGGAGGAACTTTTTAAAGCGCAACTATTTTCTCAAAATTATAAAATAAAACTGCAACAAGAAGTTGAAGCTAAAACAAAAGAGTTACAGATTTTGAATGAATCCCTTGAAGAAAGAGTTTCCGAAGAATTAGAGAAAAACAAAAAACAAAATATTATTTTGCAACAACAAGCAAGGTTGGCGGCATTAGGTGAGATGATAGGAAATATCGCTCATCAGTGGAGACAACCTTTAAGTGCTATCACTACGAGAGCTAGCTCTATGCAAGTAAAACAAGAAATAGGGATACTTGAGGATCGAGAAATACACGACACGATGGAAGGAATTATAAAAAGTGCAAATTTTTTATCTCAAACAATAGAAGATTTTAGAGATTTTCTACGAACAGATAAAATTAAAAAAGAATTTTTAATGCAAAAAGTGATTTATGATATTTATGCCATCATAAAAGCTTCTTATGAATCAAATAATATCAAAATGTCTTTTGATATTGATAACGAACTTAAATATATTGGCAATCCAAATGAACTGTCACAAGTTATTTTAAATATTTTAAATAATGCTAGAGATGCCCTTCTCATAAACCAAATTGAAAAGAAATATGTTTCTATTTGCACTTCAAAAGAAGAAAATAACATTCTTATAACAATAAGCGACAATGGCGGAGGTATTCCCGCATATATTATTGATAAAGTCTTTGACCCTTATTTTACTACGAAACATCAAAACCAAGGAACGGGAATAGGGCTTTATATGAGTATGCAAATAATAAGGGATAATTTTGACGGAAATTTATTTGTCAAAAATGAAGAAACTTTATTTGAAGGGAAAATGTACAATGGTGCAAAGTTTACAATTGAGTTGCCGATTAATGTCAAATAATAGTACCAGAAGTGGTTCCATTTATTATTTTAAATGGTAAGTGCCTCCAACTAATTATCCTCTAAAAACAGTTTAAGCTAAAGCACCATTGCATCGTTGGAATTTCTTGACTTACTACCGTAAGTCTGCGAACTTCCGCCTTGCACTGGCACTTCATCTTAAACTCTTTCTTGTAGAGTTTAATTA
>CAMCYD010000133.1 GCA_945883785.1 Helicobacter pylori PMSS1 | reverse complement strand
AGCCCATTTTTATGTTTCAAAGACAATGCAAATAGAGCAAATCCAAATGCTCATACAGGGTTTATTAGAAGTTCAAATCTTTGTACAGAGATCTTCCAAAACACTGAACCAAACTACTATAAAGTAAGAATCGAATTTAATGATGGAACGGTCAATCTTTATGATGAAACTGAAGAGATTACAGTTGATAGTGGTGTAGTTAAAAAAGCAAATAAAATCACTGCACTTGATAGAATTGGTGGGAAAAATATCTTTATAGTAGAAAAAGAAAAAATAGATGGGAAAACGGCAGTTTGTAATCTTGCCTCTGTAAACTTAAGTAAAATCAACACAAAAGAGGATATTGAAAGAGTTGTACCTATAGCTATTCGTATGCTTGACAATGTAATCGACCTTAACTTCTATCCACTTAAAAAAGTAAAAGTGACAAATTTAGTGACAAGAGCTATTGGTTTGGGAGTAATGGGTGAAGCACAAATGTTAGCTGAATCATTTATTCACTGGGGGAGTAATGAGCATTTCAAAAAAATAGATAGCATTATGGAAGCGATAAGTTACAATGCAATCAATTCTTCTTCCGATTTAGCAATAGAAAAAGGACAATATCCTGAATTTGAAGGGAGTAATTGGTCAAAAGGGATAATGCCACAAGACCATTCTCCAAAAGCTGTTGATATTTTAGTAGATAGAGACCTTTTTGATTCAAACTATGATTGGGATATTTTGAGAGAAAAAGTGAAAAAAAGTGGGATGAGAAATGGTTATTTAATGGCTATCGCTCCAACATCCTCTATCTCAATTTTAGTTGGAACTACTCAAGCAATTGAGCCCGTGTACAAAAGAAAATGGTATGAAGAAAATCTTTCAGGGCTTATCCCTGTGGTTGTGCCAAACCTAAGTCCAGCTACTTGGGAATATTATAAACCAGCTTATGAGATAGAACAAACTGATCTTATCAAAGCTGCTGCAATTAGACAAAAATGGATAGATCAAGGGCAAAGTACAAATATTTTTATGAGCTTAAATAGAGCAAGCGGAAGATATCTTAATGATATTTATATGTTAGCTTGGCAACTTGGACTTAAATCAACTTATTATCTTAGAGGACAATCAGCTGAAGCAGTAAAAGAAGTGGCAGATAGAAGCACGGAGTGTGTTGGTTGTCAATAAATAAGGGAAATAAAATGAGCATGATAGAAAAAAAAGAAATATACAATCCAGATTCGAAAGAGAATCTGAACGATAGAAGAACCTTTGGTGGAAATCCGGACGGGATGATTAATTTTACAAGATGTAAATATGAATGGGCTTTAAAACTTTGGGATATGATGGAAGCGAATACCTGGTTCCCTAGAGAAGTGCAGATGACAGGTGATGCAAAAGATTATAAGTATTTAACAGAACCAGAAAAAAGGATGTATGACCTCGTGTTGTCACAACTTATCTTTATGGATTCATTACAGACAAATAATCTTATGGACAATATTAATCCATATATTACCGCTCCCGAAATCAATGCTTGTCTCTCTCGTCAAAGTTACGAAGAAGCAAATCATAGTAAATCATATGCAGTAATGGTTGAATCAATTAGTGATAACACTGATGAAATTTATGATATGTGGAAAACAGATACTATCCTTCGAGAAAAAAATAATTTTATAGCAGGGGTATATAAAAATCTTAGTGGTAATATCACGGATGAAAAAATTGTATTGGCGATGTTTGCAAATCAAATACTAGAAGGAATATATTTCTACGCGGGTTTTGCTGCTATGTATGCACTTGGGAAATCTGGAAAAATGTTGGGTTCAAGTCAAATGATACGATTTATTCAGAGAGATGAAGTAACTCATCTTCTTATGTTTCAAAATCTTATCAATAGTACAAGAAAAGAACGACCAGACATTTTTACAGAAGACTTTGAGGCACAAGTAAAAGAGATGTTTAGAAAAGCAGTTGACCTTGAAGCATCTTGGGGTGCATATATTACTCAAGGACAAATTCTAGGATTTACTGATAAAATTATTAGACAATATATTGAATATATTGCTGATCAAAGACTTGAAGCTGTTGGTTATAAACCAATGTATAATGTGAAGCATCCAATTCCTTGGGTTGATGGATATGCTTCGTTTAATGATCAAAGAGTTAATTTTTTTGAAGGAAATGTTGTGAATTATTCAAAAGGTTCACTTACTTTTGATGACTTTTAATCGATGAATTTAGTCTCTCTCCAACTTAAAACAACCAATAATTTTGAGGAGAATCTTCAAAATTTGGTCTCACATATCCAAAATACCCCATCAAATAGCCTTATTGTAGCACCTGAACTTTGTTTAACTGGATATGCATATGAGGTTATGCACAATGCTGTCAATATCACAAATCAAGCGATTCCTCTTTTAGAAACACTTTCCTCTGACAAAATCATCGCTTTAACAATGACTACGAGAAAAGATGAGAGGTATTACAACACCCTTTTTATTTTTCATAAAGGCTCTATTGTACACACACAGTCAAAATACAAACTTTTTTCTTTGGGAGATGAGGAGAAATATTTTACAAGTGGTAATCTTGAAGATATCAAAATAATTGAAATAGCTGGATTAAAAATCGCTACTTTAATCTGTTTTGAACTTCGTTTTACGGAACTTTGGAGCAAAATTCAAGGTGCTGATATTATTTTAGTTCCTGCCATGTGGGGAAAAATACGAAAAGAGCATTTTGAAACTTTGACAAAAGCACTTGCTATCACAAACCAATGTTATGTGATAGCAAGTGATAGTGCTAACGAAGATATGGCAAAAAGTAGTGGGATTATTACACCATTTGGGGAAGAATTGAGAGATGACAATAGTGCATCTATCACACAAAAGTTTGACAGAACTCTTATTACAAAAATGCGACGATACTTAAATATAGGGATAAACTAATGGATACTGAAGCAAATAAAAACAGCAATAATCCTCTACACGGGATAACTTTAGAAAAAATAATCACAACGCTACAAGAGGCTTATGGTTGGGACAATCTAGCTTTACGACTCAATGTAAATTGTTTTAAAAAAGAGCAAAGTATCAAATCTTGCCTCAGTTTTTTTAGAAAAACCCCTTGGGCTAGGACTAAACTAGAAAATATGTATATTAGATATTTGAAGAGATAAATTGAAATCAGTGAGTGAGACGCCTACATATTCGGATTGAGTTTTAAAAGGACTAAATCAGCTACGATATTTCCTAAAAGTGTTAAAAATGCACCAATGACAAGAATCCCCATAATTACTGGATAATCGTGGCTCATTGCACTTTGAAAAAACAGAAGTCCCATTCCATTGATGCTAAAAATTGTTTCCAAAATAACACTTCCACCTAAAATTCCAGGCAACGATAGCCCAAGTAAAGTAATAATAGTTGGATATAAATTTGGCAAGATGTAAAATCTTAAAAGAGTATATTTTGACAATCCTCTCGCTTTTGCAAAAAAGACATAATCACTTTTTAAAATTTCTAAAGTCAAAGAACGAATATAAAGGGTAAGGGTTCCAATTCCTCCAAAAACTATCACAAAAATAGGAAGCACTAAATGCCAAGCCATATCACAATATTTACTCACGCCATTCAAACTATCATCACTTGATATTCCTGTCAGTGGCAAAATTGGAAATGCTATAGCAAAAAAATAAATCCCAATAAGTGCAAAATAAAATGAGGGCATAGAAAAACTAAGAATTGAAAGTTGTTCTACAAATTTATCAAACTTAGAACCATGAGAAACTGCTGATTTTATTCCCAAAAAAAGAGAAAATACAAATATAAAAACCATACTTACAATATTTATCCCTAAAGTAATAGGTAATCTTTGAAGAATTTCATCTTTAACCATCTCTCCACTACTAAAAGAAATCCCAAAATCAAGCACTATTATATTTCCAATCCAAGTGAAAAACTGAACATAAAGTGGTTTATCAAGATTGTAGATAGTTTTAAGGTGGGCTATAGATTCTTCTGTAATATTTGGATTAAGTTCACCACTTGCAAAAAAACTATTTGGTGCAAGATGAACAGCTGAAAATGAAATCAGTGAGATTATGAAAAGCATCACAAACAGATAGAGGATTTTATTTACTATTAATTTCATTGGTAGATTCATTTTTTATGCGTATTTACTACAACTGCTATCACAATATCTCCATCATGAGTGATGCTAAGATGTGATGTTTTGATATGATATTTTTTTCTAATATGTTTTTTGTATTTAAGTATTGGTTGTCCTGAAGGTAGTTTTTGTATCTTAATGTCATGAAATCCACACTCAGAACCAATACCAGTCCCAAGAGCTTTGCTAGCTGCTTCTTTAGCAGCCCAAAATCCAGCGTATGTGCTAAGTCTTTTGCCAAAAGCAATCTCTTTTTTGGAAAGAAATTTAGATAATCCTTTTTCGCCCCATCTATTAAAAAGCTTTTCTATTCGACTTATTAGAGTAACATCTATACCAATCATCTATTGCTTATCTCAAAAGTTCATTTGCTATATCAAATCTATTTGCTGTCATAAGATGAATTTTTGGATGGAGTTTTTTTATTTGATTTAAAAGATTAAGGCTAAGTTCCATACCAACTTCGTATTCCTCCTCTTCCCCTATTTTTGAAGCTTTTGTAAGTGCATCTATCCAAGTATTAGGAACATAAATCCCAGGAACATGTGATGCTAAAAATTGTGCTGTTCGCAGTTTTGTAATAGGAAATATCCCCAAAATTAACTCAGCTTTTTTTCTTTCATCTTTAAATTCAGCTTTTGCATTAGAAAATGACTCCAATAAAACTTTTCCATTTTCTATATCATAAATTGGCTGTGTAATTATTCCAACTGCTTTAGAAGCTATTTTTTTATTCATCTTTTTTTCTAAAGATTTAAAGTTTTTCGCATATGAATTTACAACTGCAAAAGGATAAATTTCTTTTGGAGTAGTTTTAAATGGCTTTCCACTAAAATCCATTCCATTATTAAAAGAGTTTATCATCTCTAAAAGCAGATTTGAATTTCCTTCAAAAACCCCTTTTGTATGCGGTTGGTCGCTCATATGAGCTGGGTCTCCCGTAAGAGCCAAAATAGCTCTTACATCAAAATCATTTCCGCCAAGCAAATCACTTTGTAATGCTATTTTATTTCTATCTCTCATCGATAAAGTTGCAATAACTGGTTTATAAAAAGCTTGTTGTAGTTTTATACTTGCAAAAAATGAGTTGTATTTTAACTTTGCTAAAGGATTATCAGTTGTAGTAAATCCATCTACTTTAGAAGCCAAATCATACTCTTGAATTTTTTGAATTATTCCATCAAAAGTAGGCTCATGCGAAGGTGTTGTTTCTAGTGTTAAATAATTTTCATTCTGCAGTTTATGTATAAGTTTTTGAAACATATGTAATACGACCTTGATTTAATTTATCTGCTGATTGTATCACATCTTAGTTTTTATTTTAATTTGAAACTTGTTTTCTAAATAGATGAAATCTCTCTTTTTCCAACATTTCTCTCGTATATTTTTTAGTAGCTTTATTGCATTTATGCCAAATACCAGATGGTAATCGCACTTCTAATTTTTTCTTATCCATAAGTTTAATAATTTTTTTCGGTGTTAATACTTTTGAAACAGGTGAGAAGTCAAGATCGGCAACATCTATGTCATTTTTATAAAACAATGTTTGTTCATTAAACTTCCCCCATCCAGGAACACCCTCTTCTGTATAAGGTATCTCATGTTCATTTTCAAATTCAACAACTATTTTATAATGACTGTCTTCAAAAACATCCCTTATTGTACCTTTACCAAATACAAGACCAAATACAACATCACCTTTTTTTGCATTTTCAAAATAACCCATATCGTCTCCTTTTATGCTTTTTTTGGAATCATTCCAAAAGAAAGTTTCGTAATGATAACATTGTAGCAAAGATATTTTTTTTTCGCTTTAGAAGAGAGAATTAGTTGATTACAATCTAGAGCCACTTGCAAATTCAAACAAATGATTATAAACAGTTTCAATCATCATCTTTCCCCTTTAAAAATAACCATTTGCATGGAGCAAAAAGTGATTTTTAAAGTGAAAATCTAATAATTGCTACTATTCATACTCATTTGTTTGAATTTGCAAGTGGCTCTCTAATATTTCATTAAAT
>CAMCYD010000132.1 GCA_945883785.1 Helicobacter pylori PMSS1 | reverse complement strand
AAATTCAAAGATTTTGAGTATGAATAGTAGCAATTATTAGATTTTCACTTTAAAAATCACTATTTACTCCCTGTAAATGGTTATTTTTAAAGTGAAAAGATGATGATTGAAACTGTTTATAATCATTTGTTTGAATTTGCAAGTGGCTCCAAAGAAAACTTAAACTTTTTTGCAGCCCCTATTTTATCTTTTCCAATATCAATAAGGATACTCTGTAACCGTGAAATATAATGAGGAGTCCTAATTATTCGCATATTTTTGCTCTAATTCTGCCATAAATAGATCCATTTCTCTGTTATCATCTTCATAGTCCCATCATCAATAGCTTTGATAGTCTTATCCAAACTTGCTTTTCTTTCATAAAAAATAAGGGTCAAGTTTCAGATTTTGGTCATCGACTATCTCTATATTATCTTCAAAAGTTGCTACCATTTCATCAAATGCAGTGATATATCCATCATTGATTCTTATCATTCTTGCAGTCATTTACTCCCCTTTGATTGTTATATAGAAATTGTAGCTATTTCTCTTTTAAAATTTTGTCTCAATATTTATTTTACCACCATTGATTTTTTTCTCATCTTTATCAATAAAAACCTCTGGACTTATTTTAAGATTTTCCTCTTTTTGTGTAGTTTTTTCAAGTGGAATATTTTTATAATCTATATTTGGAATAACCTTAGCATAATTTTTTTCATTTTCTGGCAAAACTATCACTATCTTTTTTGAGTTTGTTTTTGTAATTTGTTCTTTTATCTCAGCAATATCTTTACTTTTTTCATCTACTTTTTCTACTTTTTGAGTTGATTGTGTTTTTGATGTTTGTTTGTTTTGGAGAATAATTTGTTGAAGTTTTTGATTGTGTTCATTGGCAACACTTAGTTGATTTGTCACTTGAAGAAGTGTTGATTTTAGAGATTGATTTTCATTCCACAAAAGATAAAGCCCTACCACCAAAGTTGTGATAAGGCTATATCGTATGAAAATATCAAAAGATTTCAAATTATTTATTGTTGATACTTGTTTGAGTAGATTTCCCTTTTGCATCTATCCAAATATTTGGTGTACTTCCGCCAGGTGTTAAGAAAATTTGAGCATTTGTATTTACCTTCAATGCTTCATTGAATTTTCCTTGTACTTCAACTTGTTTCAACTGAATAAGTTGAGGCGATAAACTTTTCGAAACCATAATATTTGCTTGAGCTGTTGCTGTTGCTTCTATCATCTTAGCATCCGCTTCCCCTTGAGCTACTGCTTTTGCTTTTTCAGCTTCTTGTTTTGCTCTTTCAACTTCATTTGTCACCCTTTGAGTCTCTTGTTTTGCTATTTGAACTTTTTCGATTTGCTCTTTGATTTTATCTGGAAGCACTATTTCTCTTAGTTGCACAGATAAAAGTGTTACTGGTTTATTTTGAAGTGCATCGATATTTTTTCTAATCTGTTGTTCAATAAGGACTGCTATCTCATTTCTTTTTGTTGGTAAATCTTCAGCACTATAGTTTCCTACAACATTTCGTACGATATCTCTTACGACTGGATTGACGATTTTTTCTTCCCAACTAAGTCCCCAAGTTGAGATAGTCGCAGGTGCACCATCTGGCATAAGTTTGTACTGAACAGTAAGCTCAATAGAAACAGGCAATCCTCTTGCATCAAGAACTGTAATCGCAGGATTGACTAAAATTCCAGCATCTCTTGCACTTCCTATATCTTCAAGTGATTTGTAGTTGATAACTCTTACTTTTGTATCAACGATAAATATTCTTTGAATCCCTGGGATAAAAAGATGAAACCCAGGATAAAGTGGTTCCTTTTCGTATTTTCCAGCTGTTGATAAAATTCCTATCTCGCCCGAATTAATAATCACAAACGGTCTTGCAAAAAACATCAGAACTACAAAAATAATAATTCCATAAATTAAAGTTGTGTTTTTTCCAAAACCTTTAAATTCTGGCATACTAAACGGTGGCTCATAACCGCCACTACCATTGTTATTATCATTATTTCCACTTTTATTTTGTTGTTGCCTGTTTTTAAAATACTCATTGTCTATTGGCATTTTGTTCCTTTTTTTTCTTGATTTTAAGATTTTATGAAAAAACACTTCATATTACTTGAAGTCTTTTTTCTAATTTGTATAAGTTTATATTAGTTTATATAAGTTAAATGTTTGATATATTTTGGATTTCTTCCAGCAACTGCATCAAAATAAGCTGCTTGCAGTTTTTCAGTCATCGCTCCTCTTGAGCCACATCCAATAATTCTCGCATCCACTTCTCGTATCGGTGTAACTTCCGCAGCCGTCCCTGTAAAAAATGCCTCATCAGCGATATAAACCTCATCTCTAGTCACCCTTCTTCTTACAACTTCAATACCCATATCAAGTGCCAAATCAATAACAGTAGCCTGAGTAATAGACTCCAAAGTGTTGTCACTTGGTGGAGAAATTAAAACACCATCACGAACGATAAAGAAACAAGCCCCACTCGCTTCTGCTATAAATCCTTGGTCATCTCGCAATAATGCTTCATCATATCCAGCTTCAACTGCTTCATATTTTGCCATTTGAGAGTTCAGGTAGTTTGCAACTGCTTTTGCTTTTCCCATACCTGAAGTGTTTGGTGTTCTTGTAAAAGATGAGATTTTCACCCTCACCCCTTTTCTAAGACCCTCTTCACCAAGATATGCTCCCCATTTCCAAGCACTGATACTTACTTGAACTGGGCAATCTTTGTGATAAAGCCCCATAACTCCGTAACCTAAATACACAAGAGGTCTGATATAAGCACCCTCTGTTAAATTATTTTTTGCTAGAAGTTCCACTTGTGCATCACACAATGCTTCTAAACTAAAAGGTACATTTATGAGTGTCATTTTTGAAGAGTTCAAAAGTCTTTGTGTATGTTCTTTGAGTTTAAAAATAGCACATCTTCCATCTTCAGTTTTATATGCTTTTGTCCCTTCGATAGCCCCATTTCCATAGTGCAATGTGTGTGTTAAAACATGAACTTTTGCTTCATCCCAAGGTGTAAATACACCATCCATCCATATAAAATCTGATTTATCCATTATAGTTATCCTTTTATTAATTGATTTTTTCCAAAATAAGGTTGGATTATACTCAATAATTTATCTTTTTTTCCTTATTAAAAAACGAAATTCTCTACGGGAGTATCTTCCCATATCGGTTTATCCACTCAACAATTTGACTAGGATTATTCAAATCAAGATGTTGACAGTTTTGTGGTATTTCTGAGGCCAAAATACTATCATCCGTAGCGATAGCATCCGCCACATCAAAATAGTTTTCATTCAGTTCATTTCTAAAAATAGCGATTCTAGGCAATGGCAAAGTTTTTAATCCCTCCACTAACAAATAATCAAAATCACCAAAACTTTGGGCAATTGTCTCTATTGTTTCCGTTTCTTTTTTAAAAATTGTAGTACGAGTTGGTGACACAACTGCTACACAAGCACCCGTTTGACTAAATTTATAACTATCTTTTCCCTCTTTATCAAAAATTGCTTTATCTTGTGGGTCATGTTTGATGATGCAAACTTTATAGCCACTGGCATACAGAAGTGTTGATAATTTTACAATCAAAGTTGTTTTACCGCTATTTGAAGGTCCAGTAAATGCTACTGCTATTCTTTTCATATTTTTCTTTGCTCCATTAATTAAAAAAATCTTTTTTTATGTCTGTAAAAAACTTCCAATTAATCGGAAGTATTTTAACCATCTCATTTTTTCCTATCAGTTCTATATTTTTGCCAAGCACTAGCATACTATTGCAATGATGTAGCACTCCAACCATACCGGGGAGTCGTTTGGCTGATGGTGCAAAATGGGTTCCATCAAAAAAACCAGGTATTAATGTTGTGCGTCCTTTTTTATTATTGAGATCAACGGAGAGTTTTGTCTCTATATAATTATGATAAATATTTTTGTTTCCTGCTAATTTTTGTAAAGCGATTTTTCCTAATACTTCAAAAATAAGAGCAGCCGCAAGTGGATTTCCAGGAAGATTTAAAACATAAGTTTTTCCAATTTTTCCAAAAAGTGTTGGTTTTCCTGGCTTGATAGTGATTCCATCAAAAAGGATTTCCATATCAAAAGCTTCAAAAGCTTCTTTTGTAAAATCGGCCTCCCCCACACTAATCCCACCACTTGTAATGATAAAATCCGCATACAAAGAATTTTCAATCATCTCTTTAAGCGAGGCAACTGTATCTTTTGCCATCCCGACAAAAGTTACATCAGCACCTAATTCTTTGGCTCGAGCTAAAAGTGTTGGGGTATTTGAATTGTAAATTTGATACTCTTCAATCTTTTCATAATGAAGCTTCAACTCCTCCCCGCTCGTAAAAACAGATATTTTTGGCTGTCTATACACTTTAATATGTGTTATGCCTTGCGATGCTAAAATAGTGACGGTTGCATAATTTACCTCATCACCATCATGTAAAAGTTTTTCTCCAATTTTTATATCTTCTCCAATAAATCGCATATGTTGGTGTTTTTTTATCCCATCAGGTAAAATAATCGTGTCATTTTCTAAAATTTCGACATTCTCCTGAGGAACAACCGCTTCCACGGATGAGGGAACTCTTGCACCCGTCATTATTTTTATAGCTTCACCATCCTTTACCAACGGTTCTTTGTCGCTTCCAGCAAAAACAGCATCAATCACTTTTACTTTTTTTCCAATATCCTCTAACCTCACTCCATAACCATCCATTGCAGAATTATTGTATGTTGGAAGATTATGAACTGCAAATATATCTTGAGCTGATATTCTATCTTTCGCATTTTCAATTGGGATGATTTCGTAGGAGACTTTTTTGATATTTGATACTATAATTTCTAAAGCTTTTTTAATGCATATTGCCATATAAACTGCCCTTTATGTAATGAATTTTTAAGAGTATTAGTGTATCTTGAATTTCTTTTAATCCTATTAAAACAAATCAATAGGGAAAACATCGCTTCAAACGAAAAAAGATTTTTTGAAACAGGTTTTAAAATAGCTAGTTGCTCTTGGTAAGAAAGTGGAAGAGAAGAGTGAAGTTGCACTGCAATATGCCTCATACGAGCTTTGAGTTCCAATTCACTCCAAATATCACAAAAGAGAGAAGATAGAAAATTTTTCTCATCAAAAAGAGGATAAACCTCTTTGATTTTTTTTGCTAAATTTGTGAGATATTCGACGGTATAAATATTTTTAAGTGGTTCTGCCATTTAGATTATCTTTTTTCGTTTTAGCACTATGAACCCTTTTTTATCAATCTTTGAAATAAAATATCTTCTAAATTTCTACTTGAATCTACTACCAATAAAATCATACCTCTCTACACAAATAAATATCAATAAAACATACACTAAAACAATCATAAAATAAGCTATCATTTTTTATAAAAATAGTTTTAATTTTATATAAAAATATACTCTACAAAATAGCTGATAAATCCCTTATTTATGGTATTTTTAAGCCTATATAAAACACTATTTAGATATAATTATTAATTATATTTATAAGGAATAATTTGATGGAAAGTCGTTTAAAAAAAGATACAATTCTTTGGTTATTGGGTATATGAAAATGCAACAAAGAGCAACAAATGGATTAAAATTGTTATTGGGTGAAACAGAAGGTGCATCTGTAGTACAAGCAACTTGGAGATTTTTCAATAATCACAAAAATGTTTCTATAAAAGATTTGTTTCAACCTATTATAGAAAATCTCAAAGAGGAGATACCTAAACAATGTGATAAGTATCTCCTTGCTCCTTCAGATTGGTCACATATCGACTACAAACATCATTCCTCAAAAAAAGATATGAGGGTTGAAAAGAGAAAAGGTACATCTAGAAAAGAAGGATATGATTGTCAATCTACTATAGCTGTGTCTGATATGAGTGGTAAACCAATTGGACCTATGGTTCACAATCTAAAAACATCCAAAAAAGTTTATTCAACCTATGATGAAAATATTGCTATGGAACACACTCATCTAGAGGAGTTGGTTTTGCGAACAAAATATATCAACGAAACATTTCAAACCAATAAACCTATTGTTCATATTGTTGATAGAGAAGCTGATAGTGTAGGATTTATGAGGGAGTTAACCACTGTTGGTTCTCTCTTTTTGATTAGAGCAAAAGATAATTCCAAAGTAGAGTATAAAGATC
>CAMCYD010000131.1 GCA_945883785.1 Helicobacter pylori PMSS1 | reverse complement strand
TAAAAGTTATGAAAAAATTGGAGATGAATCTGATGAAAATCTTGTAGTTAGTGGAGGTAATTGTAACTTATATGTTTCGTAAGGTAACAGGTCAGGAAAAGAATTTAGATTTGAAAAAAGTTGTCTAGTAGTTTTGGGGTAGTATAGTTCATCAAGTACTTTTATAAGATTAGGGATAGACAGCTCCCCACTGCTTTCACATTCAAACCGCAAATAAACCCAGTCCGCCCAAGCCTCAAATCTTTTTATCTCTTTGTATTTTGAATGAATATGTATTTTTTTGAGTAAACTTTTTCGATATATCTCTTGTTTTTCAGTCATACACTCCCCTTTGTTGTCATTATTTTTTGTAAACTATCTTTTACCCAAGCTTTGAGCCCATCCCCTTTCGCTTTATCCACACCCAAAAGAAGAGTATTAAACAACTCCCCCTCACTTTTAAGAAATCCATACACCACCAAAAGGAGAATTTCCATTGCTTCCTTTTCTTTCCCCTCTTTAAGATTGTCATAAAAGAACCTACTAAATGCCTCAAAATCATCACTAAATAGGGCAAGTTCTGCTAACTTATCATGTGCTTTTTTTATCTTCTTTTCCATTTGTCCCCCAATTATTTCATCAAATATAAGTCATAAACTTACTAAAGCACCCAAGTAGTAGGGTACTTTATAAATCTACTTCACTACCGTAATTGACGGCGATTTCTCTTTTATACTCAAGCACTCTTTTAGTCCATCATCGTTTAGTGCCATCTCTTTAAGTTTTGGCAACGGTGCAAATGTAGTCGTACTATTTACCAGGTCATCAAATCTATTTCCCAAAATAACTCTAAGTTTAGGTTCATCAGCAACTTTAATGTCCCACCCAAAAGTAACCTTAATATTCCCATTGTCTACACCCAGTGTAACAGTTGCAGTATCATCACCAGAGAGTATCTCTTTTGCTTTTTGGTTAATAACCTCTTTGTATTTTTCAAGCTTCTCATTTAACCTATCAATTTCACTTTTTACACCCACAAACCCTCTAATAGCCTCTTCTAAGACAATGTCATTTATCTGATTAATCGATTTATTTATTTTTACTTGTACCATTTGATTTCTCCTTTGTTTTTTTGATTTTACTTTTAGGCTTCATCGCCAACTTTTTATCTATTGCCATCTTCTTTCCCCTTATTTCTTAATGTATATTTTCTGTTAGCCTCTTCCAAAAGCACCTCTTCATAATTAGTCACTAGCATTCGTGCTGTCAACCTCTCTATTGTTTTATTTTGATTTTCTATTATTACCTCCTGTTTTAAAATTTTCTTATCTTTCATATACAACCCGACACACATCGCCGAAACGTAAACCACCAAAAAGCCAATTGCTACAATATTATCACTCATCAGATTCCTTTCATCGCAGTTTTGAAGTGTGTCTCATTCATCCCATGCATCTCAAGATAATCCTGCAAAAAATACTCAATCTCTCTCAGATTTCGCTTTTGTGCAACAAGCACATCAGCTTTACTCTCCAAAATCCCATATTTTCGGCACAACATAGCCACTTCCAAGCTTCCAAACTTAGACACCAACATAGAATTTCGTATCCGTGAAGCCACTTGAGGATGACTTCTAGCGATCGTCATATCAAGGGCTTCAGTCCCAGCTAAAACAATACCAACACTACACAAATCGTGTAAATGTCGCAGTTGTTCCAAACTTCTCTCTTTTAAAAAATTAGCCTCATCTACGATGATAAGTTTCGGATGACCAAATAGCCAACTCTTGAGCTCTCTCATCATCTCTTTAGCCGATTTTTGAGGGGTTCTTATCCCTACAGCCACACTCAAATCTTCTAAAAACTCTTTAGCGGTCATCTCCTCATATACTGTTACAAAAGCAGTAGTGGGAAGTTTTCTGCTTATTATTCGCAATGCAGTCGTTTTACCAGTTCCACTAGGAGCCGATATTTTCATAAGGCTTTTTTGTTTTGCAGTTTTGATAACACTTGCTATTATGTTTTCAGTATTCACAAACACCAAACAATCCGCCTCAATTATCATCTCACTATAATTTGCCATACTCATTTTTCCTCCAAATATTCATTATTCGATTGTCCACACCGACAACCCAAACATAAATACAGTCATTACGAGGCACGAAGTAATCTACTTCATCCTCGTATTTTCCATCTTCAACAATAAGCTTTTAAAGAACCAAGTTGTAAATCTTCCAAAGACTTACAACTTCTACAAAGCTACAAAGCACCCTATTTATCGGCACTTTGTAGCTTTGTAGAAGTTGTAAGTTACATCATTTCCAACAACTCATCAAGCGATGGACGGTAAAGCTTAAGTTTAATATTTTCACAATTATTAGCCACCGCTACCTCAAACATCATAGGAGACTCTAGTTTTACAATCTCTTTTTTGTTAAGTTGTTTTTGTTTCTCTTCCACTATCGGTTTAAGTTTCGCAAGGCTCTCTAAAATAGCATCCTTGTAAATTCCATCTTTCTCTTTTCGTGCAGTTTTGATAAATTTTGTAAGAGGTGCGATATGATGTTTTTTAAACTCTTTTTGTAAATTCCGCCACTCTTCCACGCTATATTCAGCCACTGTACTATCCACCACTTCTATGTATGTATCTTCATACCAACAATAAGCCCGTGATATGTCGTTTATGTTTTCCACGATAAGAACCTCCACTCCTGTTTTCCACCCTACAAATGCCCATAGTTCCAAGCTCAAATAAGTTTTACCATTCCACTTAATCCCCTCTTTACTAAGTTTTCGGGTAGCTCTTTTTCCCAGGTGTGCATCTATATTTTCTATCCCTGCAGTCATCTGAGCCGTGTATCCTTTTTTGGCGTTGAGCTGAGATGTTATCCCATCAATCGCCAGGGCAAGTTCGGTAGCAGTAAGCAAGTCTCCTAAGAAAGTTTTAGCCCCACCAAATCTATCAACCTTCGCGATTTCCTGATTTTCAATTTGATTTCTATCTTTTACATTGTGTCCAATAAAGCCAGGGAGATTTTCAAATAAAGGCATATGTTGCACCGTTCGGAAATTTCGCTCAATCATCCCTTTAGCCCGACCCTCTCCAACCGGACTATTTTCATACGAGATACCAAGATGACCCAGCACGGACTGGAAATGCTCACTCACATAGTCGCTCCCATTATCTCCCTTGATGATTGTTGGTTTCCCAAGCACATCAATAGCCTTTTTAAGAAGTCGTACATTCGCATAAGAAGATGAGCTATCATAAAGCCCCCAAACCCTGTATCCAGTAGCATAATCAATGACAGCCACCGCCTGAATCCGAGTAACAACTCCATCTTTAAGACACATCACATCTAATCGGGTAGCATCTATTTGCCAAAGCTGATTAGGAATTCTTTTTTGTTTAGGAGCGGATGGATAACTATATTTGACCCCATCAATCCCACGAGCCATATAATTTTTAATATCATCATCGTTTTTAATAAGGTCGTTGTAATACCGACCAAAAGTCGAATAGCTAATCTCCAAAAAGTTGTATTTTCGGGTGTAATAGTCGTAGATAGAAGTGATATGTTTAGACCCACTAGCAAAAATCACATCTCTGATAAGTTCACTATCAACTTTTTTATTCTTTTTACCTCGTTTATCAGCCAAAGCGACCAATCCATTATCTTGAAACTTTTTGATGTCACGATAGAGTGTCTTTATCGACACATCAAAAACTTTACAAGCTTTTTTTACAGAATAAGACAATGCAAACTGCACCATCTCAATCTTAGTACCGCTTCTTTTCACTTCGTCATTGAGAGGCACGAAGCAATCCACCTCAACTAAATCCTCATTATCGCTTGAAAAAGTTGTCGTTTCGCATTCATTATCGAAGTTGCTATACTGTGTGAATTCTCCAACCTGTCTATCTCCACAAGCTCTATATTGTCCAAGAGACATTTTGCCATTTTGAGTTTTTGCTCCACCGTTCCCACATACTCCATACAATCCACCGCTTTTATTTTGTATGTTTGTTGTGGTGGTATCTCTATCCCCATAAGCCCCAGCATCACTCCGCTCTCCAAAAAATCCATCTCCACTAATTCGTTGTGTTCCATTTGTATTATCCTTTTGTGTATTTTGTTGTGTATTTTGTTGTGTATTTTGTTGTGTATTTTGTTGTGTGTTATTTCTGATATTTAGATTTTCATCTTCTTCTATCCATATTTGAAGGATTTTTCCACAGTTACCGCCGATACTATTACTAGCATAATCAAACGGTAAATATTGACCGTTTATTTGACAAATTTTTTTATCACTATTTTTTAATCGTTGAATTGATTTTTTAAGTGTTTCATAATTCAGCCCTAATCTCTCACTAGCTTCTCTGCTACTTAGCCACATTTTCATACCCATCATAAGTTATTACTATTCCATCAGCTTCAAGCACTTTTTTAGTAGCCTCACTTATGTATCCACTATAAATACTACTAGCAGACACCCCACGAATTCGTGCATATCCCGACAATGTCATACCAAGCTTTTCAAATATCAGCTTAGCCACTCGACCATCTTTGCTTCTAGTTTTATGTACCTCTTTAGCTTTTGCCATATTGTCCCCCTTTATTATTGATTTTTAGTAGTCAAAAACTTACTGCTAAGGGGATATTGATAAATCCTTTGTATAATCTAGTAGCAAAACAAAATTATAAAAGGACTTATCAATGGAAAATAAAAAAATACAAGAAATACTAGTTGAACTTCAAACACAAATAAATGATTTGTTAGAATTGCAACGAGACTTAAACCTCTCATTTAATGTTCAAGCAAAACAACTAAACAATGAACTCTATGATGTTTATGAAAAAATATGTAACAAAAAAACCCAAAAAGAAGCCATAGAACTTTTGGATTTTAAAAAACATCTTGCAAACAAAATGAGCGACACCGCAACAGAAAATGTCATTAAACAATTCGACCAACGATTTAAATGTGTACATCAAAACCTAAAGAAAATCAAAGAGATTTTCTAGGTTTCACATCAACACCACAAAACCAAATTAATTCTGCATTAATTGGTTCTTCTTTCTTAAAATTGTCTAAAAAAGTATGAAACTCATCCTTTTCTACTCTTATTATATTACCGTCTTCCCCAAATAAACTATCGCTATCACTACTAATGTAATAATACCCACTAATAAAATCAGCTCTCATAAATCTCTCCTAAAATAAAATTTATCCCCTTAACAGTAAGTTTTTAAAAAACCAATCCTTTTTTTGATACAATTCAAAAAAGATATTGAAAGTATAGGACAATATTGTCCTGTTGTCAAGGGGTAAAAATGGAAATAGGGCAAAAACTAAAAGAAGCACGAGCCGAACGAGGTTTAACACAAGTACAATTGGCAAAATTATCAGATGTTTCCGAAAAAAGTATTAGAAGATATGAATTAAGCGAAGCAAATGTTACTATTTCAATAGTTGAAAAACTATCCAAAGCATTAGATATTGATATAAATTATTTTTTGTCCCCCAATATGTCCCCCAATAGATATTTTGTCCCCCAATATGTCCCCCAATCCCCCAAATTTGTCCCCAAGTCAAACAACGAAGACTTATCAAAAGAGGAACAAAAGCTACTGGAGTTATACAGAAAGATGGATAAAGAAGAGAGGGATATTGTATTATTAGAATGGGAAGCAAAAGCCCGTAGAATAGAGTACGACAAAGCAAGACACGAAACAAATGAAAGATTAAAAGACTACAAAACCCCACCAAGAAAAATGGGTTAAAAGGATAAAAACAGAATTTCCTAAAGTTGCACAAAATTTCCTAAAATTTCCCAAAGAAATAATCAGATAAATGAGAAAATAAAGCCTCAAAGCCCCATAAAATCGAGCTTTCAAAAAATAAAGCCTTTTTTATATTTTCTCATTTCATATGCACATTTACACAGTGTTATAATGCACAAGCTTTGGTTGATTTTGATACAAGACTTATGGTGCATATCCATGTTACTCAAAATGTAAATGATAAAAAAGAGATAACTCCAACTATAGAATATTTTAATGTTAGAGCCACTTGCAAATTCAAAGATTTTGAGTATGAATAGTAGCAATTATTAGATTTTCACTTTAAAAATCACTATTTACTCCCTGTAAATGGTTATTTTTAAAGTGAAAAGATGATGATTGAAGCTGTTTATAATCATTTGTTTGAAT
>CAMCYD010000130.1 GCA_945883785.1 Helicobacter pylori PMSS1 | reverse complement strand
AATAGCTCTACCCTTCGGGCAAAAAGCCTAAAATGCATCTTTGTAAAAATTCTCTTTCACTTTAGCTAGCTAAAGCTTCAAGATAATTTTTACAAATCTACTATTTTATCTCTTTGTTTTAGTGTGCATTTATTATTTCATTTGGTATAGTCGTCCCAAAGCAAACTATGGTTTTATGCTCCAGTCATTGCGAGGAACGAAGCAATCCAAAAGTCGGCTTCTTGGATTGCTTCGTTCCTCGCAATGACATATAACATAAGCTTTAGTTTGCTTTATGATGACAATATAACTTTATTATCTCGCTAAAAGACCTTTTTTAGGACCACTTACACCACAGCATTGTTTGTATTTTTTTCCACTTCCACAAGGACAAGCTTCATTTCTCGCTATTTTTTTTGCTACAAACTCAGTTTGCTCCTCTTTATTTGTAAAAAGCTCTTCGTTTGATTGTTCCAATTTTGCTTTTAAAGCTTCAATCTCTCTTTTCTCAGATTCTTCATCTCTTAGTCTTACTGTAAATAAAATTTTAACAATCTCTAATTTAATAGATGCGATAAGCTCAATAAACATATTGTAGCTCTCTTTTTTGTACTCAACAAGTGGGTCTTTTTGATTGTATCCTCGAAGTCCAATACCCGTTTTAAGTGTATCCATCGTATAAAGATGGTCTCTCCAAGAACTATCAAGGATTTGAAGATAAAGGATTTTTTCTATCTCTTGTCTTTGTTCATCAGCCGCCATTGACATTTTTTCATCATATTTTGACTGAACAAGTGCTAAAAGTTTTTGACTCACAAGCTGTTTATCATTATCACCGATCTCCTCTTTTGTGATATGAACACCCAGTTCCTCTTGCAGTTTTAAAACAATATGCTCATAGTTAAAATCATCCATCATCGCCGATGTACTTAAAAACTCCGCGTGTTGCATAAGATTTGTTACATATTCAGCGATATTTTCTTTGATTTTTGAGTCAATGTCATACTCTTTACTTAACAAATCATTTCTAAATTTATAAATAACTTTTCTTTGCTCATTTGCTACATCATCATACTCTAAAAGATGTTTTCTACTTTCAAAGTGCATAGACTCCACTTTTTTTTGTGCATTTTCTACCGCTCTTGTAACCATACCAGATTCGATATGTTCACCCTCTTCAATACCAAGTCTTGTCATAATATTTGCAATCTTATCACTTCCAAATATTCGTAAAAGATTATCTTCAAGGCTTAGATAAAATTGAGATTCTCCGATGTCACCTTGTCGTCCACTTCGTCCTCTAAGCTGATTATCAATCCTTCTACTTTCGTGTCTTTCAGTTGCAATAATTGCCAAACCACCAAGCTCTAAACACTCTTTTGGAAGTTTAATATCAACCCCACGACCAGCCATATTTGTAGCAATCGTCACTGCACCTTTTTGACCAGCATTTTCTACTATTTTTCCCTCTTTTTCATGTTGTTTTGCATTTAAAACAGTGTGAGCTATTTTTTTATCTTTGAGTAATGTATGTAAATATTCACTTTTTTCAATAGAAGTAGTCCCAACCAAAACAGGCTGTCCTCTATCACTATATTCTTTGATTTTAAGGCAAATAGCATCAAACTTTTCCCTTTCACTTTTATAGATTAAATCATTTTTATCTATTCTTTGTACCGCAACATTTGTAGGGATACTTACAACATCAAGGTTATAAATCTCTGCAAATTCAGTAGCTTCAGTTTGAGCAGTTCCTGTCATACCAGCTAAAGTTGTATACATTCTAAAATAATTTTGGAAAGTGATATCTGCTAAAGTTTGTGATTCATCTTGAATCTTCACACCCTCTTTTGCTTCTAATGCTTGGTGGAGTCCATCACTAAATCTTCTCCCTTCGCTTAGTCTTCCAGTAAACTCATCAACGATGATAACTTCATTATTTTGTACTACATAATCAACATCTTTTTGGAAAATATAGTTTGCTTTTAAAGCTTGGTCAAGTTGATGTGAAAGTCCTGCATTGTCCAAAGCGTACATATTCTCAACACCATACATCTCTTCCGCTTTTGTGATTCCACTATCATTTATCATAATAACTTTATTTTTTTCATCTACATAAAAATCACCAGTGATAACTGGTTGTTCATCTGGTCTCTTAGGCTCTATTTTTTCACCTTTTTCTAAACCCAAAGCTATCTCATTTGATTTTACATAATCACTTGCTTTTCGTTTTGTTGGGCCACTGATTATCAGAGGTGTTCGTGCTTCATCTATTAAAATAGAATCTATCTCATCAACGATAACATAATGATGTCCCCTTTGGACTTTTTCATTGATATCATAGACCATATTGTCTCTTAGATAATCAAATCCATACTCATTATTTGTCCCATAAGTGATATCGCAATTGTATTGCTCTTTTCTCTCCATATCATTTTTAAGCGCATTTGTAACTATTCCAACACTAAGCCCCAAAAAGTTATAGAGTTTTTCTAACTCTTTTGCATCTCTCGTTGCCAAATAGTCATTGACAGTTACTACATGAACCCCTTTTCCGCTGAGTGCATTTAAAATAACAGGCAAAGTAGCAACAAGTGTTTTTCCTTCACCTGTTTTCATTTCGCTGATTCTTCCATCATTGAGTACAAGCCCACCAACAAGCTGCACATCATAGTGTCTCATCCCTAAAATTCGTTTACTAGCTTCTCTTGTAATAGCAAAAACATCATTTAAAACTTCATCTGTTGTAACACTGTTTGATTGTAACTTTTCTTTGATTTCTTCGGTTGCTTTTTGGATTTCTTCATCTTCCATTGCACTATATTTTAGTTCTAGCGTATTTATGTCTTCAACTCTTTTTTGGTATTTTTTGACCTCTTTATCATTTTTCGTACCGAATATTTTTCCTAAAATCTTTAGCATATAATTTAATCCTTTTTCATCTATAATTCGGCGATTATAACTAAAGGATAATTATGAAAGTATTAATTATAAGCTTATTTCTAGCTAATGTATTATTTGGAAATATTTTGGATTTTAAAACAATTAGTATTGATTTTAAACAAATAGTAAAAAATAAATCAGGGAAGGATGTCATTTACAAAGGTGGGCTCAAAATAAAAGGAAATGATAAAATTTTGTGGAATTACAAAATACCGGTTGAAAAAAATGTTTTTATCAACAAAGATAAAGTAATCATAGACGAACCAGAACTCGAGCAAGTGATAACTTCGAGCTTAAATGATGAACTCAATATGATAAAAATCATCAATAATTCAAAAAAGGTTTCTCAAAATACTTATGAAAACATAATTGATAATACAAAATATACGATAATTATTGAAAACAATATTTTAAAATCTGTAAGCTACAAAGATGAACTTGACAATAAAGTATTGATACTTTTTACAAATTTTCAAAAAGATGTTTTCATAAACGATAGTGTTTTTTCATTTACGATACCTAAAAATTATGATGTTATAAAAAAATAATAGTTTTTTGGTTATGATACGGCAAAAGGTACAACTGATAATAGCTTGAAAGTGATTTCAAGAGGAAAGTCTGGGCTTTAGTGAAGCAAGGTTCCATCTAACGGATGGCTAGAGTAATCTAAGGGAAAGTGCAACAGAAAGAAAACTACCATCTCTTGGTTAGAGCTCTGGAAAAGGTGAAACGGTGGGGTAAGAGCCCACCATGTTTTGAGCAATCAAAATAGTAATGTAAACCCAACCTAAAGCAAGAAAACATTGGTATAAGCTTCACATCTTTTTGTTTTCGCAAGATTTTTAAAGTGATTTAAAAACTAGATAAATTATTATCCACGACAAAACGCGGCTTATGTTGTGCCTTTTTTCTAACCCCTTAACAAAGGGCTTTATGAGCTTCTTTTGGTGTCACAGGGACGAAGTCAGGGACACAAGATAATAACCTATCATCCTCAATATACTCATCATTCAAAACACTCGCATAATGTTGTAAGGTAACTTTTGGCGAACTATGTCCTAAAATTCTAGAAAGTACATTAATTGGCATACCATTTTTTAGTGATAAAGTAGCAAAAGTATGCCTTAAATTTTTTATAGTGCTATGCTTTATATTTGCATTATTTAACACTCTCAACCACTGGTGTCTGAAATGTGAAACTAAATCTATTCCAGATTTTAGAACTTATAAACATAAAGTACAATTTCCATTAGAAGTATTTCTCTTAAAATGCAAATCTTGTATTAATTATAGAGCCACTTGCAAATTCAAAGATTTTGAGTATGAATAGTAGCAATTATTAGATTTTCACTTTAAAAATCACTATTTACTCCCTGTAAATGGTTATTTTTAAAGTGAAAAGATGATGATTGAAGCTGTTTGTGAAACTTCAAGTGAATGTGTGAGCCTTGTACGAATAGAGGCATTGAGCTCAAGTGCAAAGACTTGAGTCCTTTTTTGTAATCTTCGTAAAGATGCTGATGAAAGGATTCGCCCTCTATCGCTTTCTGCTGATGTTTCGATATCTTTTGAGGGATAAAGTTCCCTATCTATCGTAATTCTTTTTTTGTAATCAATCATGAAGTACCTTTCTTAATGACCAAACTTTGGCTTATTTTTATAAGTCGAAGTGTTTTTTCTTGCATAAATATTAAAGAAGTTAAAATTAGTTGGGGACACTTATTTTCATCAAATTTAATGTTGAAATAGTTATAATCACCTTTAATTTAGAAAGAGGGATATGAAAATGGTATCATTAAGAATAGATTCAATGTCTACAACATGGGGCAACAATCAAGATAGGATTTGGGGAATGCAATAATATGAAAACACTCACATTTATCGGAAATGGAAATATGGCAAAAGCTATGATAAAAGGGCTTTTAGGGAAATACAATATTGAAGTGTATGGACGAAATGAAGCAACACTCAAAAGTTTAAAAAATGAGATAACTGAAATCGAAACTTATCTCCTTGATGGGACAAATGAGATAAATGGTAAAAATATCATCCTTTGTGTGAAACCAAACTCTTTGGATGATTTAGCTCCAAAATTAACAGGATGTGCCAGTAGTTTGTATTCCGTTTTAGCTGGGACTAAACTAGAAACTCTCAAAGAAAAAATCAAAGCAACTGCCTACATAAGAACGATGCCAAATGTTGCGGCAACCTACCAAAAATCGATGACAACACTCACAGGAGATGAGGCTTTAAAAGAGAGTGCTTTGGAGATATTTGGAAATATTGGTGAAACACTTTGGCTTAAAACCGAAAAAGAGATAGATATCGCAACAGCAGTAGCTGGAAGTGGACCTGCATTTTTAGCACTTATCGCTGAATCTCTCAGTGATGGTGGAGTCAATGCTGGACTAGGAAGAGCTGATGCTAACACTTTGGTTCAAGGACTTTTTGCAGGGTTTGCTCCGATGCTAGCAAATACAAAACCTAGTGAGATAAAAGACTCTGTAATGAGCCCAGGGGGAACAACCGCAAGCGGATATGCTTCAATGGAAAAAAATGGTGTGAGAAATGGGATGATAGAAGCTATCAAAAGTGCTTATGACAAAGCTTGTGAACTTGGAAAAAAGTAGTTTCACCCTCATTGAAACACTCCTTTCCCTTATTATTATCTCAATAATGATAAGTGGATTTGCAAAATTTATCAACAATCCCACAAATCTATCAACTTATGTCAATCTTCAATCAGTTCAAAATGAGTTTGTAAAAACAGGAAATATCATCGATTATGAACAATTTAAATTTGAAAAGTAAAAAAGCTTTTTCCCTTTTGGAGATGCTCTTTAGTATTATTATCGGCTCAATTATTTTATTTTCTTCTCTTGGCATCATAAAAATACTCAATCAAGAAAGCAAAAAGACTTTCAATCTAGCCATCGACAAAATAGATTTTGAAACAACTAGAATATTTTTAGAATTTAAAATAAAAGATGACGCCACCCTTTCAAATCTAACCTTAAGTGAAAAGAATCTCCTTTATAATGGAAATATTTTAATAAAAGACATAACCACTTTTACAAAAATAGATGAAGGGAATGGTGTAAATATAACCATTTGCAAAAACACAAGTAGGGAATTTTGCACTCAAATATATCTTCAAAAATAATAAATTATTATTCCTAACATTTTCTCTGTTTCGTTTCTTTTAAACTCTTTTTATAAAATTACTTCATGAAAAACATACTATTTTTAATAATACTTATCAATAGAGCCACTTGCAAATTCAAAGATTTTGAGT